>NZ_JASJWL010000011.1:0-102998 GCF_035019225.1 Pseudomonas sp. CCC4.1
CCCCCCCCCCCCCCCCCCCCCCCCCCCCTATTTTTTTTTACATCCACAAGCGGCAATCCGCCGATGTGTATAAGAGACAGGGCTCGCTCCCACAATTGAATGATCCCCGTAGCCGTTTTTAAACCTTGGCCGCAGCCACAATCAGCGCTTTCATTTCAGCCACTGCCGACTTGAAGCCCACGAACAATGCATGCGCCACCAGCGCATGGCCAATGTTCAATTCATTGATGCCCTTGATCGCGGCTACCGCTTCCACGTTGTGGTAATGCAGACCGTGGCCAGCATTGACGATCAGCCCTTGAGCCAGGCCAAACGCAACGCCATCGGCGACACGCTGCAACTCTTCGGCGACTTCGGTCGGGGTCTGGGCATCGGCATAGCGTCCGGTGTGCAGTTCGATTGCCGGTGCGCCTACGCGCCTGGACGCTTCGATCTGACGCTCATCGGCGTCAATAAACAGCGACACTTCACAGCCAATCTTGCTCAGCCGCTCGACAGCTGCCTTGATCCGCGCTTCCTGCCCGGCAACATCCAGACCGCCTTCGGTGGTCAGTTCCTGACGGGTTTCAGGCACCAGGCAGATATGCGCCGGGCGAATGCGCTCGGCAAACAGCATCATCTCTTCGGTAACGCCCATTTCGAAGTTCATGCGCGTTTGCAGGACATCCTTGAGCAGCAACACATCGCGTTCCTGGATATGTCGACGATCTTCGCGCAAGTGCACGGTAATGCCGTCGGCGCCCGCCTCTTCTGCATCCAGCGCTGCCTTGACCGGATCAGGGTAACGGGTGCCGCGAGCCTGACGCAGCGTGGCTACGTGGTCGATGTTCACGCCGAGAAGAATGCGATTGCTTTGGGTCACGGGGGGCTCTCCTGAAGAGTTGACGATTCGGCGCACAGCATACCGGTCTATTCAGGGCTTGCGAAACAACTCACGACTGGCCAGCGGTTTACCAGCCAAATGCACGGCCAATGCCTGACGCATCAGGCGCTTGGCGGCGGACAAGGCTCCGGGCACGGTCCAGTCAGCCTCGGCCATTGCGTGCAGTTCAGTGCCATGAAACAGACCGGGCTGCACCAGATAAATCCGTTCAAGCCCGGCATCTACCTGCAAACGGTACATGCCATCGCTGGCCACCGGTTCGCCTTGAATGTCCCGGGTCAACGAAAAGCCATAGCCCAGATCGTCCAGCAGGCGCCATTCGAACGCTCGCAGCAGAGGTTCGAGCGCGCGTCCTTGCGCAAGCGCCACCAGCGTCGCGGCATAGTGGTCGAAGACCGCGGGATGCGGGTCTTCGGCTGGCAACAGCCTGATCAGCAGCTCATTGAGATAGAGGCCGCTGAACAGCGCTTCGCCATTGAGCCAGGTGGCAATCCCGGCACTCTCCATGCGTCCGACGTTTTTCAGCTCGCCACGGCCGCGAAATTCGATTTCCAGCGGCACAAAAGGCCGGGCCAGCGTCCCCGCCTTGCCCCGCGCACTGCGCAGCACGGCCCGCAGGCGCCCTTGAGGCGTGATGAAATCCACCAGGGCACTGGTTTCACGATAGGGGCGACTGTGCAGGACGTAGGCGAGTTGGGGGGCCGGGGGTTTACTGGACATGGAAGTCAGCTATCTCAAAAGGCAAACACTGCCAGGAAGAACAGCATAAAACTAATGTGGGAGCGGGCTTGCTCGCGATAGCAGCAACTCGGCCTGTCTGAAGTTCCGAGTTGATGCTATCGCGAGCAAGCCCGCTCCCACAGGGGGGGGTAATGCTGTGCTTACAGGTCGCCGTAGCCCAGCGAACGCAGGGCGCGCTCGTCGTCGGACCAGCCACCTTTCACTTTAACCCAAAGGTTAAGCATGATCTTGGAGTCGAACAGCAGCTCCATATCCTTGCGCGCTTCGGTACCGATACGCTTGATACGCTCGCCCTTGTCGCCAATGATGATTTTTTTCTGACCATCACGCTCAACCAGAATCAAGGCATGGATATGCAGGGTTTTGCCCTGCTGCTTGAACTCTTCGATCTCGACGGTGATCTGGTACGGCAGCTCGGCACCCATCTGGCGCATGATCTTTTCACGTACCAGTTCGGCGGCCAGGAAGCGGCTGCTGCGATCGGTGATCTGGTCTTCCGGGAAGAAGTGCTCGTTTTCCGGCAGGTGATCGGCAATCACGCGCTCAAGGGCTTCAAGGTTGTGCCCGTGCTGAGCCGAGATCGGGATGATCTGGGCGTTCGGCAGTTGCTCCTGAAGCCAGCTCAGGTGCGGCATCAGCTCGGCTTTGTCTTCGATACGATCGGTCTTGTTCAACGCCACGATCAGCGGGCCGGTTACGTACTGCACGCGCTCCAGCACCATCTGGTCTTCGTCGGTCCACTTGGTGCGGTCAACAACGAAGATCACCACATCGACGTCTTTCAACGCAGCCGAAGCGGTTTTGTTCATGTAGCGGTTCAGGGCCTTTTCGCCGCCCTTGTGCATGCCCGGGGTATCCACGTAGACCGCTTGCACGTTGCCTTCGGTCTTGATGCCCAGCATGTTGTGGCGGGTGGTCTGAGGCTTGCGCGAGGTGATCGCCAGCTTTTGACCCAGGATATGGTTCAGCAGTGTGGATTTACCCACGTTTGGACGACCAACAATGGCAACGTAGCCACAGCGAGTTGCGGTTGAATCAGTCATGACCATTCTCCACGCCAAGGGCAATCAGTGCTGCGGCGGCCGCTACCTGTTCGGCAATACGACGGCTCACGCCCTGTCCCCGGCTTTTTTCATTCAATAAGGCAATCTCGCACTCGACAAAGAAGGTGCGGCAATGCGGTTCGCCCTGGATATCCACCACTTCGTAACGTGGCAGGTCGCAGGCACGCGACTGCAAGAACTCTTGCAGGCGGGTCTTTGGATCTTTGTTGGTGTCGACCAGGGTCAGCGTCTCGAACTCGCTGGCCAGCCAGGCCAGTACGCGATCGCGAGCGACATCCATGCCGGCGTCCAGGTAAATGGCGCCGATCAGCGCCTCAAGGGCATCGGCCAGGATCGATTCACGGCGAAATCCGCCGCTTTTCAGTTCACCGGAACCCAGGCGCAGGTACTCGCCCAGCTCAAAGCCGCGGGCCAGTACTGCCAGGGTCTCACCCTTTACCAGCCGCGCACGCAAGCGTGATAACTGGCCTTCACGCGCCAGCGGGAAACGGTCAAACAAGGCTTCGCCGGCAACAAAATTGAGAATGGCATCCCCCAGGAACTCAAGGCGCTCGTTATTGCGCCCCGCGAAACTGCGGTGTGTCAGGGCCAGAACCATCAGTTCCTGGTCTTTGAAGGTGTAGCCGAGCTGACGCTCTAAACGTTCTAAAGAAAAACTCACGATTTACCCACGCTGAGTTCGTGGCCGAATGTCACCACCGGACCGATATTAGGGATCAGTGATGCTCGTTTATCGCATAGCAAATGGACAGGGAACAGGCTGTTCGCCGCCGTCACACTTAACGCTTTGTTCAAATCCACATCCTGAATACTCAGGCGCGCGACTTGTTTCGCACACCTGAAAAGCAATCGGCGCTGTTATAAACAGCGCCGTTCTGGCTACTTGATCAGACCAACCCGCGAGAAGTTCGGCAGGTTGCTCGCCTTGGGTTCCGGCCAGCTCATCCAAACAGCGAAGGCCTTGCCGACAATATTCTTGTCGGGAACCATGCCCAGCTCGTCTTTGGGAATGTTCGGATCATCCCAGTAACGGCTGTCGTTCGAATTATCACGGTTGTCACCCATCATGAAGTAATGCCCGGCCGGAACCGTCCACTCCTTGTCAGGCGGCGCACGATAGCGGCTCATTTCCTTGCGGATCATGTGCTCGACTTCGCCCAGCTTCTCTTTGTACAACTCGGCACTGCCCAGGGTTCCAGGCTCGGCCTTGACCAGTTGCTCGGCAACCAGTTGGTCGTTGACATAAAGATGCTTGTCGCTGGTATAGCGGATCTTGTCGCCCGGCAGGCCAACTACACGCTTGATGTAGTTGACTGTCGGATCGCTTGGGTAGCGAAACACCATCACATCGCCCCGCTTCGGATCACCCACTTCGATGATTTTCGTGTCGAGTACCGGCAAGCGGATCCCGTACGAAAACTTGTTCACCAAAATGAAATCGCCCACATCCAGGGTCGGTTTCATCGAGCCGGACGGAATCTGGAACGGCTCAACCAGAAACGAACGCAACACCAGCACGATAAACAACACGGGAAAGAACGACTTGCCGTATTCAACCAGCAGCGGCTCCTTGTTGAGCTTTTCGACTACCTGCATATCAACCGGCGTAACGCTGGCTTGATAGTTGGCAATGGCCTTGCGCCGGCGCGGAGCCAGGAAGACCAAATCGAGCAGCGCCAGCAAACCGCACACGGCAACAGCAATGACCAGCAACAGCGGGAAATTTAGTGACATAGGACCTAGCTATCCAAACGGAGCACTGCAAGGAAGGCTTCTTGTGGAATTTCCACGTTGCCCACTTGCTTCATGCGTTTTTTACCGGCCTTTTGCTTTTCCAACAGCTTGCGCTTGCGGCTAACGTCACCACCGTAGCATTTGGCCAGTACGTTCTTTCTGAGTGCCTTGACGGAGGTCCGTGCAATGATCTGCCCGCCAATGGCGGCCTGGATCGCGACGTCGAACATCTGGCGCGGAATCAGTTCTTTCATCTTCTCGGTCAACTGGCGACCTTTGTAGTGCGCGTTTTCCTTGTGCACGATCAGGGCCAGCGCATCTACCTTGTCACCGTTGATCAGCACATCGAGCTTGACCAGATTAGCTGACTGGTAACGATCGAAGTGGTAATCAAGCGAAGCATAGCCGCGACTGGTGGATTTGAGACGGTCGAAGAAGTCCAGAACCACTTCGTTCATCGGCAAATCGTAGGTCACTTGTACCTGGGTACCCAGGAACAACATGTCGTGCTGCACGCCACGTTTTTCAATGCACAGGGTAATGACGTTACCCAGGTGCTCCTGAGGCACAAGAATGTTGGCACGCACGATTGGCTCGCGCATGTCTTCAATCATTGAAAGATCTGGCAGCTTGGACGGGTTATCGACGTAAATCGTTTCACCGGTCTTGAGCAGCAGTTCGAAAATTACGGTTGGCGCAGTGGTGATCAGGTCCAGGTTGTACTCGCGCTCCAGGCGCTCCTGAATGATCTCCATGTGCAGCATGCCCAGGAAGCCGCAACGGAAGCCGAAGCCCAGTGCGTCAGAGCTTTCTGGCGTGTATTGCAGCGAAGAGTCGTTCAGCGTCAGTTTTTGCAACGCATCACGGAAGTCTTCGAAGTCATCGGAGCTAACCGGGAACAGGCCCGCGTATACCTGAGGCTGAATACGCTTGAAACCGGGCAGTACATCAACATCCGGAGTCGTGCTCAAGGTCAGGGTATCGCCCACTGGCGCACCGTGAATGTCCTTGATACCGGCGATGATGAAACCTACTTCACCGGCTTTCAGGTCTGCAGTGGCGGTGTGTTTCGGGTTGAATACACCAACGCTGTCCACCAGGTGGATCTTGCCGGTGGATTTGACCAGAATCTTGTCGCCCTTTTTCACGCGGCCGTGGCGCACGCGAACCAGGGACACAACGCCCAGGTAGTTATCGAACCAGGAGTCGATGATCAACGCTTGCAGCGGATCTTCGATATTGCCGGTCGGCGCAGGAATGGTGTGTACCAGGCGCTCAAGCACCTCGTCCACGCCCAGGCCGGTCTTGGCACTGCAGGTCACGGCATCAGTGGCGTCGATGCCAATGATTTTTTCGATTTCTTCCTTAACGCGATCAGGATCAGCCTGTGGCAGGTCGATCTTGTTCAGCACCGGCATGACTTCCAGGCCCTGCTCAATCGCGGTGTAGCAGTTGGCTACGGACTGGGCTTCTACACCCTGCCCCGCATCGACCACCAGCAACGCACCTTCACAGGCCGCCAGGGAACGGCTAACTTCGTAGGTGAAGTCAACGTGGCCCGGGGTATCAATGAAGTTCAACTGGTAGGTATTACCGTCTTTGGCCGTGTAATACAAGGTGACGCTGTGGGCCTTGATGGTGATCCCGCGCTCACGCTCGAGGTCCATGGAGTCCAGTACCTGGGCCTCCATTTCGCGGGCAGTCAGGCCACCGCACATCTGGATGAAACGATCGGCCAGCGTCGACTTGCCATGGTCAATGTGGGCGATGATGGAGAAATTGCGGATATGACTCAGATCACTCACGGGTCAACACTCAAAAAAGTCGCAGGCAGACTGCCCGCCGAAAAATAGCCGGGAATTGTACCTGAACATCGCGCCAAGCGTCACGTTCACAGGCCAATGGGCACCTACAAAAAAGCCCCTATCGCGAGATAGAGGCTCTTGATTGGCTCAATGAGCGCTACTCAACCCGCCCGACGTAACAGCCAGATACCGGCCACGGCACAAATGGAAGCCGGCAGCAGCACCGCAAACAGCGGCGAGAAGCCGAACACCAGGCTCAAAGGCCCCAGCAGGTCCTGGGCGATCTTGAAGGTAAACCCTACCAGCACCCCGGTAAAAACCCGCTGCCCCAGCGTAACAGAGCGCAACGGGCCGAAGATGAAAGATATGGCCATCAATACCAGCGCGGCAGTCACCAGCGGCTGCAACACCTTGACCCAAAAAGCCAGCCAGTAACGGCCGTTGTTCAGGCCCTGATCCTTGAGGTAGTGGATATAGTTCCACAACCCGGAAATCGACAGCGATTCGGGCGCCATGACCACGGTATTGAGCAGTTGCGGGCTCAACGACACGTCCCATTTTTCTTCAGGCGCCTTGACTACCTCAGTGCTGTCGCCATGAAAAAGAGTGGTGCTCACATCACTCAACTGCCAGTCGCCCTGGTGGTACTGGGCCTTTTTGGCAAAGCTTGCCGACTGCATCTGATGGTCTTTGTCGAAGCGATAACGGGTCACACCGTAAAGCAGGCCATCGGGCTGAACGGCGTTGATATGGATAAACTCATCACCCTGGCGGTGCCACAAGCCATGCTTGGAGCTTTGCGAGTCGCCACCGCCCTGGGCCAGCGCGCGGTTGGCCTGGGCAATGTTTTCCGTGGCAGGCACCACATATTCGCCAATCAGCACCCCTGCAACCATCAGCACCAGCATCGGCTTCATCACGGCCCAGACGATGCGCCCAAGGGACACACCTGCGGCACGCATGATGGTCAGCTCACTGTTGCTGGCCAGGCCGCCCAAACCGATCAGGCAGCCAATCAACGCTGCCATCGGCAACATTTCATACAGGCGTCGGGGCGCAGTCAGCATGACAAAACTGAACACATCCAGAACGGTGTAGGTGCTGCTGAGACTGCGCATCTCGTCGATCACGGCAAACAGCAGGGCCAGCCCGAGGATGATCCCCAACACGGCCAGAATCGCCAACAACACACTGCTACCAATGTAGCGGTCGAGCTTAACCACGGGCCATCTCCTCGGCACTACGGCGACTTGCCAGTTTCAAGCGCAGCGGCTCCCAGTACATCAACCCCAGGCCAATGATCAGGAACAGCCCATGCACCCACCACAGGCCCAGCGCCATCGGGGTCTTGCCATCCTGAAGAAGCCCCTTGCCCCAGGTCAGCATGCTCAGGTAGCTCATATAAAGAAGAATCGCCGGCAACAACTTGAGGAAGCGCCCCTGACGCGGATTGACCCGCGATAACGGCACTGCGATCAAGGTCACGATAAAGACCAGCACGGGGAAGGCAATCCGCCAATGCAGCTCGGCAACCACGCGAGGATCCGTGCTGCCGAGAAGGCTTGCGGTAGGGATCGCATCGCGGTCTGTCACTTCATTGCTGACTTCCGGCTTGGGCAGCAGCACACCATAGGTGTCGTACTTGATTGCCCGATAATCGGCCTGTCCAGGATTGCCGTCATAGCGATAGCCATTGTTCAGCACCAGCCAGCGACTGCCGTCAGGACGCACTTCCTGATGCCCCTTCTCGGCCAGCAGCACGGAAATACTGCGATCCTTGGCCTCTTCTCCGAGTTTCTTCTGCGAAATGAATACGCCGGACAAGAGGCTGCGGTCATTGCTCAATTCTTCGGTGTAGGTCACCCGCGTACCGTCACTCAGCGACTGGAAGCGCCCGGCCTCCAGGGTGTCGAATTCGGTCAGGGCATCCTGCTTGTTGAGCAGCAGCTGAAATTCATTGTTGCCCTGCGGGGCCAGGCTCAGACTGAGCCAGGCCACGATCAGCGCGACCAGCGCAGCCGGTGCCATGGTCATGGCCAGCAACCGCTGACGACTCATGCCGGTAGCCGACAGCACGGTCATTTCGCTCTCAAGGTACAAGCGACCATAAGAGAGAAGAATGCCCAGGAACAGCCCCAGAGGCAGGATCAGCTGCATGAAGCCCGGCAGGCGAAAGCCCATGATCAGGAACAACGAACCCGGGTCCAGGGCGCCCGAGGCGGCCTGGGCCAGATATTTGATGAAGCGACCGCTCATGATGATGACCAGCAGCACAGCACTGACAGCGCTCAATGTAAGCAGGACTTCGCGGGACAGATAACGGAAGACGATCAAACCAGACACTCCAGGGTCGTCAGGCTAAGGCGGCCAAACAAACAGCATAACGAGTCGGCACATACCTCATCATAGATGAGATGGGCCGTCTAAAAAGATGGCGCATTATCCTGTGAATGCCCTCCCCTGTCACTGCACAGTCTTGAAAGTGGCAACTTGGCCCTAAACCGGGGTTGTCAGGCTCCTCCGACGGGGTTCAAACTGCCCGCCTTGACGCCAGCCTTGATCACAGGTGAAGCGCTTCTTCTATATAAGCAAACAAACAGAACTGTTTGTGCGCATGTTGACCATTTGACTCAGGGACCCGGACATGGAACTGGTTGTAAAAAGCGTTAGCCCAGAAACGTTGAAAACGGCCACTCTGGTGGTCGCCATCGGCGAAGGCCGCAAGCTCGGCCCAACCGCCAAAGCCCTCGACGAACTCACCGGTGGCGCCATCAGCGCAGTCCTCAAGCGCGGCGACCTGGCCGGCAAAACCGGTCAAAGCCTGCTGTTGCACAGCTTGCCCAACCTCAAAGCCGAGCGCGTGCTGCTGCTGGGTACCGGCAAGGATGAAGAACTGGGCGATCGCCCGTTCCGCAAAATCATCAGCGGCGCACTGGGTGTACTCAAAGGCCTGGGCGGTAGCGATGCGGTGTTCGCACTGGACGAATTGGTGGTCAAGGGCCGCGACAGCTACAGCAAGACCCGCTTGCTGGCCGAAACCCTCGTAGACGGCGAATACACCTTCGACCGTTTCAAAAGCCAGAAGGCCGAACCCCGCGCCCTGAAAAAAATCACCCTGCTGACCATCAAGGCCGCGCAGGCTGAAGTGCAGCGCGCCGTGACCCACGCCCAGGCAATTGCCGCCGGCATGGCGTTCACCCGCGACCTGGGCAACCTGCCGCCGAACATCTGTCACCCGAGCTTCCTTGCCGAGCAGGCCAAGGATCTGGGCAAAGAGTTCAAAGGCCTGAAAGTCGAAATCCTTGACGAGAAAAAGATCAAGGATCTGGGCATGGGCGCGTTCTACGCTGTAGGCCAGGGCAGCGACCAGCCGCCTCGTCTGATCGTGATGAACTACGCCGGTGGCAAAAAATCCGAAAAACCGTACGTACTGGTAGGTAAAGGCATCACCTTCGACACCGGCGGCATCAGCCTCAAGCCGGGCGCCGGCATGGATGAAATGAAGTACGACATGGGTGGTGCTGCCAGCGTGTTCGGCACCCTGCGCGCCGTACTCGAGCTGAAACTGCCGATCAACCTGGTGTGCATTCTGGCCTGTGCTGAAAACATGCCTAGCGGCGGCGCGGCACGCCCGGGCGACATCGTGACGACCATGAGCGGGCAGACGGTCGAAATCCTCAACACCGACGCCGAAGGCCGTCTGGTGCTGTGTGACGCCCTGACCTACGCCGAGCGCTTCAAGCCACAGGCCGTGATCGACATCGCCACCCTGACCGGCGCCTGCATGGTTGCATTGGGCGCTCACACCTCGGGCCTGATGGGCAACAACGACGACCTGATCAACCAGTTGCTGGAAGCCGGCAAGCAAGCCGACGACCGTGCATGGCAACTGCCGCTGTTCGACGAGTACCAGGAACAACTGGACAGCCCGTTCGCCGACATGGCCAACATTGGCGGGCCTAAAGGCGGCGCCATCACTGCTGGCTGCTTCCTGTCGCGTTTTGCCAAGGCCTATAACTGGGCGCACCTGGACATCGCCGGCACGGCATGGGTCAGCGGCGGCAAGGACAAGGGCGCAAGTGGCCGCCCAGTGCCCCTGCTGACCCAGTACCTGCTGGATCGCGCCAACGCTTGAAGCTGACAATCGAAGACTGCGCCGCTTGAGGGCGGCGCAGTCCCGATTCAGGAATCGCAATGACCCCCGAAGCAAACCAAGAACTCACCAAGATCGACTTTTATATCCTGCCCAGCGCCGAACCCTCTGCGCGGCTGGATTTTGCCTGCAAACTCACCGAGAAGGCCTGGCGCCTGGGCCATCGCGTGTATCTGCATTGCTCTGACAGTGCCCAGCGCCAGGACCTGGATGAACGCCTGTGGCGCTTCAAGGGCGAAAGCTTCGTGCCCCACAGCAACACTGAAGACCAACCCGATGGCGTCGTGGTCATGGGCTGTACGGATGCACCCGCAAGCCACCAAGACTTACTGATCAACCTGGACCTCAAAGTCCCCGACTTTTTCAAGCGCTTCGCCCGCGTGGCCGAAGTGGTAGTCGAAGACCCCGCCGTGCGACAGGCTGCACGGGAGAGTTTCCGTTTCTACCGAGAACAGGGCTATCCTCTGCAGGACCACAAGTTACAACGACTCTGAGTACACGATGGACACCTCCAATTCGCCGCAAAAAGCTGCACACCTGCTTGATGATCTTGAGTCCATTCGCAAGCTGCTCGGCGATGAGGGGCTGCAACCGCCGCTGCTGACAGAGATGGTAGGTCGGCCCGACGAACAGATCCCGTTGCTCGACGAAGTTATCAGCGATGAACCAGAGCCGGAGCCGGTGCCCACGCAAATACCGCTGGTCGGCATCACCCCGGCGCCCGCGACGGAGAAAGCCCCTGACGCACTGCTTGCGCACCTGGACCGAGAACTGCGCACTGCTGCCCAGGCCATCATGCAGGACGTGATCAACGACTTCGCCCCGCACATCGAAACCGAGATCAAGCGCCGCCTTGATGCCCACATGGAGCGTCTGCTCGCCCAACATCAAAGCTGACCCTGTGGGAGCGGGCTTGCTCGCGATTGCAGCACCTTAATGAAGCCGATGCACCGGGTTGCCCGTATCGCGAGCAAGCCCGCTCCCACAACAGCAATAGGTTCCCCGCGCAGTCCCACCCCGCTATACTTGCCGGCTTTCCTGAATTAATGCCAATAGGGTCCCGCCGCGCATGGATAAGACCTACCAGCCGCACGCCATTGAAACTTCCTGGTACAAAACCTGGGAAGAAGAGAATTATTTTGCCCCGCAAGGCGCGGGCGACCCGTACACCATCATGATTCCGCCGCCGAACGTCACCGGCAGCCTGCACATGGGGCACGGCTTCAACAACGCGATCATGGATGCCCTGATCCGTTTCCGTCGCATGCAGGGCCGCAACACCCTGTGGCAGCCGGGTACCGACCACGCCGGTATCGCCACCCAGATGCTGGTCGAGCGTCAGATCGAAGCACAAGGCCTGAACCGCCACGATTTGGGTCGTGAAAAATTCCTCGACAAGATCTGGGAATGGAAAGATCAGTCCGGCGGCAACATCAGCCGTCAGATCCGCCGCCTGGGTTCGTCCGTAGACTGGAGCCGCGAGCGCTTCACCATGGATGACGGCCTGTCTGAAGCCGTGAAGGAAGCCTTCGTGCGCCTCCACGAAGACGGCCTGATCTATCGTGGCAAGCGCCTGGTCAACTGGGACACCAAGCTGCACACGGCCATCTCCGACCTTGAAGTGGAAAACCACGACGAGAAAGGTTTCCTGTGGAACCTGCGCTACCCGCTGGCTGACGGCGCCAAGACCGCCGAAGGCCTGGACTACCTGGTGGTTGCTACCACCCGTCCGGAAACCATGCTGGGCGACGCAGCTGTTGCGGTAAACCCGGAAGACGAGCGCTACAAGGCCCTGATCGGCAAGTTTGTCGAACTGCCGCTGGTTGGCCGCCGCATTCCGATCATCGCGGACGATTATTGCGATCCTGAATTCGGTACCGGTTGTGTGAAAATCACCCCGGCCCACGATTTCAACGACTACGAAGTCGGCAAGCGTCACAACCTGCCGCTGCTCAACATCTTCGATAAAAACGCCGCCGTGCTGCCTGCTGCCCAGGTGTTCAACCTCGATGGCACGCTGAACGAGTCCATCGACGGTACCCTGCCGGCCAAGTATGCAGGCCTGGACCGCTTCGAAGCGCGGAAGCAAATTGTCGCTGATTTCGACGAAGCCGGCCTGTTGGTCAGCGTCGATGATCACGCCCTGAAAGTGCCGAAAGGCGACCGTTCGGGCACCGTGATCGAACCGTGGCTGACTGACCAGTGGTACGTGTCGACCAAGCCTCTGGCAGAGCCTGCCATTGCTGCCGTGGAAGACGGGCGCATCGCGTTCGTGCCTAAACAGTACGAAAACATGTACTTCTCGTGGATGCGCGACATCCAGGACTGGTGCATCAGCCGTCAGCTGTGGTGGGGCCACCGCATTCCGGCCTGGTACGACGAGTCGGGCAAAGTCTATGTAGGCCGCGACGAGGCCGAAGTACGCGCCAAGAACAACCTGGGCCCGGACGTTGCCTTGCAACAGGACAACGACGTGCTCGACACCTGGTTCAGTTCGGGTCTGTGGACGTTCTCCACCCTCGGCTGGCCGGAAAAAACCGAAGCACTGAAAACCTTCCACTCCACTGACGTGCTGGTTACCGGTTTCGACATCATTTTCTTCTGGGTTGCCCGGATGATCATGCTCACCATGCATTTGGTGAAAAACGAAGACGGCACCCCGCAAGTTCCGTTCAAGACCGTGTATGTCCACGGCCTGGTCCGTGACGGTCAAGGCCAGAAGATGTCTAAGTCCAAGGGCAACGTCCTGGACCCGCTGGACATCATCGACGGCATCGAGCTCGAAGACCTGGTGGCCAAACGCACCACCGGCCTGATGCAGCCAAAACTGCTGAAGAAAATCGAGAAGCAGACCCGCGACGAATTCGCCGACGGCATCGCCAGCTACGGTACCGACGCCCTGCGCTTCACGTTCTGCTCGCTGGCGTCCACCGGCCGTGACATCAAGTTCGACATGGGCCGCGTCGAAGGCTATCGCAACTTCTGCAACAAGATCTGGAACGCCGCACGCTACGTGCTGGACAAGGGCGAAGACTGCGGCCAGAACGGCGAAGCCTACGAACTGTCGCTGGCTGACCGCTGGATCATCTCGCAGCTGCAGCGCACCGAAGCAGAAGTGACCCGTCACCTCGACCAGTTCCGTTTCGACCTCGCGGCGCAAGCGCTGTACGAGTTCATCTGGAACCAGTACTGCGACTGGTACCTGGAACTGTCCAAGCCTGTGCTGTGGGACGAAAACGCCCCGGTAGAACGTCAGCGCGGCACTCGCCGTACGCTGGTTCGGGTGCTGGAAGTGGCGTTGCGCCTGGCGCATCCGTTCATGCCATTCATCACCGAAGAAATCTGGCAGCGCATCGCGCCGCTGGCCGGTGCTGAAGGCAAGACCATCATGCTGCAACCGTGGCCGGTACCGAACGAAGCGCGCATCGACCAGGCCGCCGAAGACGATATCGAATGGCTCAAGGGCCTGATGCTGGGTATTCGCAACATCCGTGGCGAAATGAACATCGGCCCGGGCAAGCCTTTGCAGATCTACCTGAAAAACGTCAGCAGCGAAGATCAACGCCGTCTGGCCGAGAACGATGCCTTGCTCAAAAAGCTGGCTAAACTCGAAGCGATCACCGTGCTGCAAGAGGGCGCCGAAGCACCGCTGTCGGCTACCGCACTGGTAGGCGAGATGGAAGTGCTGGTGCCCATGGCCGGCCTGATCGACAAAGATGCAGAGTTGGCGCGTCTGGACAAGGAAATCCAGCGTCTGAACGGCGAAGTGGCCCGCGTAGGTGGAAAACTCTCTAACGCCGCGTTCGTTGACAAAGCTCCGGCCGAAGTCATCGAAAAAGAACGAACCAAGTTAGCCGAAGCCGAACAAGCCTTGAGCAAATTGGCCGAACAGCACGCGCGGATTTCCAGCCTGTAATAAAGCTGCGCACCTGATCGCGGGCAAGCCCTTAGCTCTGAAAGGAACTAAGGGCTTGCCCGCGATTGCTTTTGTGGAATGAATTGAACATGACAACCCCACGCACTTCCAAAGCCACACGCCACAAGCCCAAGGCTGTCAGCGACGCCAAGCCGGCTGAGCCACGGGTCAAGCCAAGCCTGCACCCACGTAACCGCCATCAGGGCCGCTACGACTTCCCGCAGCTGATTTCGGTCTGCCCTGAGCTGGCAGAGTTCGTGATCATCAACCCGTACGGCAAAGAAAGCATCGACTTCGCCAACCCGGATGCCGTGCGCGTATTCAACCGTGCGCTGCTCAAGGCGTTCTACGGTATCGCCCACTGGGACATCCCGACTGACTACCTGTGCCCGCCTGTGCCCGGTCGCGCTGACTACGTGCACTTTCTGGCCGACCTGCTGGCCACCATGAACGATGGCGTCATCCCGCGTGGCCCGAGCGTGCGCGTGCTGGACATCGGTATGGGCGCAAACTGCGTTTACCCGCTGATTGGTCACAGCGAATACCGCTGGCAGTTCCTGGGCACCGAAGTTGACCCTACAGCCGTTAAAGCGGCCAAGGCGATCGTGCAGTCCAACGGCCTGAACAAAGCCATCAGCCTGCGCCTGCAACCCGATCAGAAGAAGATCTTGCTGGACGTCCTGGACAGCGCCGAGCGTTTTGACCTGAGCATGTGCAACCCGCCCTTTCATGCGTCGATCGATGAAGCAACGCGCGGCAGCGAGCGTAAATGGCGGGCACTGGGCAAGGCTGATCCCAAGCGCAAACTGCCTGTTCTGAACTTTGGCGGTCAAGCGGCCGAATTGTGGTGTGAAGGGGGCGAGCAGCGCTTTGTGACCCAGCTGATTCGCGAAAGCGTGCAAGTGGGCCGTCAGGTGCTGTGGTTCAGCGTACTGGTGTCCAAGGCGTCCAACTTGCCGGCGATCCAGACCGCACTGAAAAAAGCCGGTGTGCGTGAAAGCCAGGTGGTCGACATGTCACAGGGCAACAAGCAAAGCCGCTTTGTCGCCTGGACATTCCATGACAAAGAACAGCAACAGCTGTGGCGCGAGAAGAACTGGAAGTAATCTTGTAAATATGCAAAACCTCGTAGCAGCTGCCGAGCTGCGCGAGGCTGCGTTCGGCAGCTGCTACAAGATTTGCAGGCATAAAAAAGCCGCGCTTCGGAGTAATCCGAAGCGCGGCTTTTTTACAGCAGTCTTACTTGTTAACAGCGTCAGTCAGGCCTTTGGCCACAACGAGCTTGATAACTTTTTTGGCTGCGATTTCGATGGCTGCGCCAGTCGAAGGGTTACGGCCAGTACGGGCAGGACGCTCGGTCACTTTCAGTTTGCCAATACCTGGCAGAGTGATTTCGCCGCCATTTTCCAATTGATCAGCAACGATCTGGGCCAGTTGGTCCAGAGCGTTACGCGCGGTAGTTTTCGGCGCGTCGATAGCTTCAGCGATATCAGCGATCAGTTGGTCTTTAGTAATAGCCATTGAGATGTTCCTTCCCTATCAAATTCATTTGGTTTGCAGAGTGCAATGTCAGCCATCGAGCCAGATCTCAAGGGTCTGGCACACCCGCCAGCTTTCACGACGAATCGCGGATGTAGATAGCTAAAACGGGGTTTGGTTCGACCTGACACATGCTGAATGCACGCTTTACGCCGTTTCCGAGCGCAAGACCGGGCAAAACTAGCACAGAGACAGTTAAATATCCGCCTCTACCTGGGCTTTTGGTCAGCTTTATGGCCTTAAAACGGTAAAAAAACCGTCCAGGGCGCCCTCAAGCCCCCCAAACCCCGACCCGAGGCTCAGGTGCGGTACACTTGGCGCCTTTGCGGGGTGTGCACCCTGCCCTCTCATTACACACCGAGAAGCCCATGCCGATCCGTCATTGCATCGTCCACTTGATTGACAAAAAACCCGACGGTACGCCCGCAGTTCTCCACGCCCGTGACTCTGAACTGGCCGGGTCTCAAGCCATCGAGAACATGCTCGCTGACCTCAACGAAAGCTATAACGCCAAGCAAGGTAAAGCCTGGGGGTTTTTCCATGCCGAGTCCGGCGCGCATCCGTTCAGCGGCTGGCTCAAGGAATACCTCGATGGCGGTAAAGACTTCACGGCGTTCAGCCGCGTCGCCGTCGAGCATCTGCAAAAACTGATGGAAGAGTCCAACCTTTCCGTTGGCGGCCACGTGCTGTTCGCCCATTACCAGCAAGGCATGACCGACTACCTGGCCATCGCCCTGCTGCACCACAGCGACGGCGTTGCCGTGACCTCGGAGCTGGACGTGACGCCTTCGCGCCATCTGGACCTTGGCCAGCTGCACCTGGCCGCACGGATCAACATTTCCGAGTGGCAGAACAACAAGCAGTCCAAGCAATACATTTCGTTTATCAAAGGTAAAAACGGCAAGAAGGTTTCGGAGTACTTCCGCGACTTTATCGGCTGCCAGGAAGGTGTCGATGGCCCGGGCGAAACCCGTACCCTGCTCAAGGCCTTCAGTGACTTCGTAGAAAGCGAAGACTTGCCGGAAGAGTCCGCCCGGGAAAAAACCAAGACCCTGGTCGATTACGCCAGCAGTCAGGCAAAAATCGGCGAACCAATGGGCCTGGAAGAGTTGTCCGAGTTGATCGACGAAGAACGCCCCAAGGCTTTCTACGATCATATCCGTAACAAGGATTACGGCCTGTCCCCCGAAATTCCTGCTGACAAGCGCACCCTGAACCAGTTCCGTCGCTTCACCGGGCGCGCTGAGGGGCTCTCTATCAGCTTTGAGGCACACCTGCTGGGTTCCAAGGTCGAGTTCGACGAAGAAGCCGGTACGCTGGTGATCAAGGGCTTGCCGACCCAACTGCTCGATCAGCTCAAGCGCAGCAAGTAATGCTCAACGGTATCTTGAAGAAAGTCCTGTTTGTTCTGGTGGTAGTGGTCATCTTTCAGAACTGGGGCAAGATCGAGCGCGTGCTCAACCCTTCGGGTGTCGTCAGTGAGCAAACCCGGGCCAGCGCCCGGGTGGTGTTGTACTCCACCGAGTGGTGCGGCTACTGCAAGGCCACTCGGCGGTTCCTGGATGAGAAAGGCATACCGTTCAAGGAATTCGATATCGACAAGGATGCCAGTGCCCGCCAGGCTTACGAGGCGCTGGGCGGGCGCGGCATTCCGATACTGGATGTAAACGGCACGCTGATTCGCGACTTCAAGCCCGATGCGATATTGGCGGCACTGAAATAAGCCGGGAACAACTGTTCAATTTCTGTGGGAGCGGGCTTGCTCGCGATGCAGGCGCTGCGGTCAGCCAGACAAACCGCAGAGATACCATCGCGGGCAAGCCCGCTCCCACAGGAAAATCACTCCAGCTTCTGACTTTGCACCAGACACTCCTTGGCACTCTTCCTGAGCTTCTTGATCAATCGCTCCTGGCGCAATGCCTCACCCTTGTCCGGCCAGGATTCGACATACACCAGCGCCACTGCCGGGCTTGAAGCGAAAAAACGCGCGCCCTTGCCCGTTTGATGCTTGGCAAAACGGCGCACCGGGTCATCGCTGATACCGCAATACAAAGAGCCATTAGCGGCCCGCACAAGGTACACAAACCAGGGTTTCTCGACCACTTTCAGCGGCTGCCCTGAAAGGCCTTGAGCCCTTTTTGCGCCTGCGCCCGAATGGCGTTTTGTACCAGCGGTGTCCACCCCAGCAACAGGCCCTTGGTGCCCAGTGCCTGACGCGACCAGCGCCACAGATCGAAATGGTCGTGATGCTCGCAAATCTTGCCATCACGAAACACAAACCGTGCCTGGATATCATTGACCACCGTGGCGCCGGTCTGGCCAAACACATAGGTCGCCACCCAGTGCGCGCTGCCATGCTGGCCGTCAGCCTGAACCTGATCGAAGGTGAGGCTGAAATCCTTGGCCCGCAAGGTCAGCATGCGCCACATGTCAGCGGCGTTGTGGCCACGCAGCTCGCCAAACACAGGGTCGCTGAACACCACGTCAGTGGTGTAACAGTCAGCCATTGCCTCGGCATCAAGCCGCTGGAAGGCCTGGTAAAAACGAGTGATCAATGCTTGGTGGTCTTGGCTCATGGCAGGGTCCGTACAGGTCTGGAATCAGAGCACGATAATCTGCCATGAACAGAAACACTATGGGCCTCAGACTTTCTCGCTTTGTACATTCACATACAGTGAACGGCCGGCGCCAAGCCCGGCGACGATGGCCCCCAGACCGATGACTGCAAATATCCAGCCCACGGCACTCCAGCCACCCGTCACTTCATGCACCACGCCCACCGCCAGCGGCCCCATCGATGCCACGGTGTAACCAATGCCCTGGGCCATGCCCGACAGATTGGCGGCGACATGGGCATCGCGCGAGCGCAGCACGATCATGGTCAAGGCCAGGCTGAATGTGCCGCCCTGCCCCAGGCCCAGCACAATCGCCCAGCCCCACAAGCCCTCGATAGGCGCATAAAGGCAACCAAACAGCCCGGCCAGGGTCATGCCCATAACCAGCACGATTGCCAGCCGCTGGTCTTTACCCCGCGTGGCCAGCCACGGTGCCGTCAGCGCCGTGATCAATTGCACGATAACCGAGCCGGACATCACCAGCCCCGCCTGGGTAGGCGTCAGGCCGCGACCAATCAGGATTGACGGCAACCAGCCAAAAACAATGTAGGACAACGAGGATTGCAGCCCCATATAGAGCGTCACTTGCCAGGCCAACGGGTCACGCAACAAGCCACGCACGCGGTAAGCAACGTTGTGCGTGCCCTGACGCTTGCCCACCTGTGGCAGCCAGAAAACAACCGCAAGCAATGCGGGCAAGGCCCAGAAGCCAAGCCCCATTGCCCAGCTCTGCCCCAGTGACTCGCTAAGGGGCACCGTGGCCCCCGCCGCCAGTGCCGCACCCAGGCACAGGGCCATGGTGTAAACACCGGTCATGGTTCCGGCATGCCCGGCGAAATCACGCTTGATGATGCCCGGCAACAACACACCGATGACGCCGATACTGGCCCCCGCCAGAATGCTCCCGGCAAACAGCCCCACTTCGCCCAGGCAACTGCGCAGAACGATCCCGCCACCCAGCGTCAGCAAAATCCCCAGCACTACCCGCTCGGTACCAAAACGCCGCGCCAGGATTGGCGCCAGGGGCGCGAACAGCCCCAGGCACAGCACGGGCAACGTGGTCAACAGGCCAGCCTGCGCCGCAGACAAGCCCAGTCTGTCAGACACCTCACCCAGTAACGGCGCCATGCTCGACAGCGCGGGGCGCAGGTTCAAGGCCACCAGCACCAGCCCCAGAAGCAATAACCACGGACGCAAGACAACAGGCGCAGTGTGCTGAACCTGCTCGTCGTCAATTTCAGCGTCGATCAGCAATTCTTCCAGTTCATCGAGATGACGAACGGGCTCGACGCTGGCATTGGAAATTGACGAAGGGTGGCTCATGGCGTGCTCCGGCTCAAGGTTCATTGATCAACGTCCGGCACAGCGCCATGGCCCGTTGCGGGTTTTGTTGTTCTACGGCTTCCAGTAAATCAACGTGCAGGTCGAACACCACTTGACGACGCGGATGGACGTCCATGGTCTTGCGCAAATGATTGGTCAAGACGCTTGAGGTAAAGCGGTAGAGCTCGCTCAGGGCCGGGTTGTGGGCGGCATCAATCAGTCGTTGGTGAAACACCAGGTCACAGCAAATATAGGTATCGAGTTCACCGTGATAGTGCTGGCCACTGGCGTCCAGCGCCTGATGCAGCAGGCGCAAGTCCTCGTCCGTGCGGCGCAGGGCGGCCAGGCCAGCGGCTTCAACCTCAATGATGTGACGCATCTCCCGGCCCTGCTCCAGAGAGCAGGATGACAGCGCGCGCAGCGTGTCCATCGGGTCGACACGGCTGCGCAAGTAGCTGCCATCGCCCTGGCGAATCTCTATCAGCCCGGCAAATGCCAGCACGCGCATGGCTTCACGCACAGTGTTACGACTGATGTTCAATTGCGTAGCCAGCTCGGGCTCGGTTGGCAAACGCTGACCCACCTCCCAGGTACCGTTGTTTATTCGCGCACGCAGTTGCTCCAGAGCCTGGTCGACCAGCGAGCGTTTGATGATGGGAGAAGCGTCTGTCATTTAATTCGCCTTTTCATCCAATCATAGGATGAATTTTCCGACATGTTACTCAGACACCTCCATACGAGCAATCAACTACAGATTAAAAGCCCCCTAAAAAACCTTGTTCACCCTTGAACAAAAAACCCTTTAAGGGTAATTTTGATTGCATCGAGGCTGCCTCTTATGGAAAAGAAAACACCTCACTACAACCTCCAGTGCATTCAAGCCGATGTACAACGGCTTGGCGCTGTCGCCTTTACCAAAAGCGCATTGGATGGTGGACGAAGCATGGGCCTGGTCCTCGCACAAATGCAGAGGGTCATTACCTCGTTGGAGCGCAGTGCGCTGTACAAATCGATGTCGACCCACGCCGACCACAAGGTCTGGCAGGACGTATATCACGCACAGGCCTACGGTTTGGCCATCTCTATCAAGGTGACGTATCGCCCCTGCGGAGGGCCGCCGGTCATCGCTTTCAAGGAGAAAACATCATGAGCAAAAATGACTGCTGCACCTGCGGCGCCGCCAATGCCATGCAAGCGTTCAAGGGCCGCAGCTTCAATGTGAACTTCAAGCAATTGAACCGGGTGGTGCACGGCCTGGACGGGCACGAATGCACCGAGTGCGCCGAGATCGAATTTGATGCACCCAGCGCAGAGCTATATGCCCAGGCTGGCGACGAACTGGTAGAAGATGCCAAACGGGTTATGGCGGAAGAAATGAAGCGTATCCGCCGCAAGCTTCACTTCACCCAAAAAAATGCCGTGCAGTTGCTGTCGGGGGGTGGCCACAATGCGTTCAGTCGTTATGAACGGGCCGAGGTGGAGCCACCAAAACCCTTGTTTGTGTTGATGCGATTGCTCGATCGCCACCCCGAACTGGTCCGCGAATTACAAGCCATCAACGAGTGTGCAGACATCAATGCGCTGCTGGTGCAAAAACAGCAGCAGCGCGAAAACTGACACCTTTGGTTTTGTAGCCGCTGACGAGCGCAGCGAGGCTGCGATCATCAGCGGCTACAAGTCCCGATCAATGCAAAATCTGATTCAGGAACAGTTTGGTCCGGTCATTTTGCGGGTTGTCGAAGAAGTCATTCGGGGCGGCCTCCTCCACGATTTCGCCCTTGTCCATAAAGATCACCCGGTTGGCCACGGTGCGCGCAAAGCCCATTTCATGGGTTACGCAGAGCATCGTCATGCCGTCTTCCGCCAGGCCGATCATGGTGTCCAGCACCTCTTTAACCATCTCCGGGTCAAGTGCTGAAGTCGGTTCGTCAAACAGCATGATCTTGGGCTTCATGCACAGCGCCCGGGCAATTGCCACACGTTGCTGCTGACCACCCGACAACTGCCCCGGGAACTTGTGCGCCTGCTCCGGAATACGCACCCTTTCCAGATAATGCATGGCAATTTCTTCGGCCTGACGCCGGGGCATCTTGCGCACCCACATCGGCGCCAGCGTGCAGTTCTGCAGAATGGTCAGGTGCGGGAACAGGTTGAAGTGCTGGAACACCATGCCCACTTCACGCCGCACCGTCTCGATTTGCTTGATGTCGTTGGTCAGCTCTACACCGTCGACCACGATGCGTCCCTGCTGGTGCTCTTCGAGGCGATTGAGGCAACGGATGGTGGTTGACTTGCCGGAGCCCGAAGGCCCGCACAAGACGATACGCTCGCCCGGCTGGACGTTGAGGTTGATGTCCTTTAGCACATGGAACTGGCCGTACCACTTGTTGACGCCCAGCATCTGAATAATGCCTTCAGAGCTTGCTGGCTTTTTGATTGCTTCACTCATGTCGCACTACTCCTAACGCTTGTGGCCAGTGTCCAGCTTGTGCTCCAGATGCATGGAGTAGCGGGACATACCAAAACAGAAAATCCAGAACACCAGGGCAGCAAACACATAGCCTTCAGTGGCCATACCCAGCCATTTCGGGTCGGCGGCGGCTTGTTTGACGCTATTGAGCAGGTCGAACAGACCGATGATGATCACCAGGCTGGTGTCCTTGAACAGGGCAATAAAGGTGTTGACGATGCCGGGGATCACCAGCTTCAAGGCTTGCGGCAAAATCACCAGGCCCATGCTGCGCCAGTAGCCCAGGCCCATGGCCGCAGCCGCCTCGTACTGACCCTTGGGGATGGCTTGCAGACCGCCACGCACCACTTCCGCCACATAAGCCGACTGAAACAGGATTACGCCGATCAAGGCCCGCAGTAATTTGTCGAAGTTCATGCCCTCGGGCAGAAACAGCGGCAGCATCACCGAAGACATAAACAGCACGGTAATCAGCGGAACGCCGCGCCAAAACTCGATAAAAGTCACGCACACCACGCGAATGGCCGGCATGTCCGAGCGGCGGCCCAGGGCCAGCAAAATCCCCAGTGGCAAGGCGCCCGCAATACCTACCGTGGCAATCACCAGCGTGAGCATCAGGCCGCCCCACTGGCTGGTAGCCACGTTAGTCAGGCCCAGATAGCCGCCGTGGAGCAAGGTAAACGCTAGGATGGGGTACACCACCAAAAAGCCCAGCCCGTAGATAGCCTTGTGCTTGAAGCGCGAGATAAACAACGGCGCCGCACCCACCACGGCCAGCCATACCGTCAGGTCAACCCGCCAACGCAGCCCGGTCGGGTAATAGCCATACATAAACTGGCCAAAACGCTGCTGGATAAACACCCAGCAGGCGCCCTCTTTGGTGCAATCAGCTTGCGTGCTGCCTACCCAATTGGCATCGAAAACCGTCCAGTTCAGCAGCGGCGGCACGATCAGCCAGACCAGATAAAAGGCAAACAGGGTCAGCAAGGTGTTGAGCCAGCTGGAAAACAGATTGGCCCGCGCCCAGGCGACAATACCGATGCGGTTGCCCGGCGGCGGCATGTCGGGTTTGAAAACATGAGTCGTCATAGTCCAGTCCTCATCGCTCGATCAGCGCAATGCGCGTGTTGTACCAATTCATCAGCAGCGAAATGCTGATGCTGATGGCCAGGTACACGCTCATGGTGATGGCAATGACTTCAATCGCTTGCCCGGTCTGGTTGAGGACCGTGCCGGCAAACAGTGAAACCATTTCCGGATAACCGATGCCCGCCGCCAGCGACGAGTTTTTCACCAGGTTCAGATATTGGCTGGTCAAAGGCGGGATGATCACCCGCAGCGCTTGCGGGATGATTACCTTGCGCAGCGTCGGCCCCGGGCGCAGCCCCAGCGAGCGGGCGGCTTCGGTCTGACCGTGGCTGACGGACTTGATCCCCGACCGTACGATTTCGGCAATAAAGGCCGCGGTGTACACCGTCAACGCAATGGTCAGCGCCAACAGTTCCGGGATCAGCACCCAGCCACCGACAAAGTTGAAGCCCTTGAGCTGTGGCATCTCCCAGTGCACCGGGGTACCGAACAGCAACACGCACAGGCCAGGAATCGCCAGCAGCAAGAACAGCCCGACCCAGAACTTGTGAAATGGCTCGCCGGTGTCTTCAAAGCGCTTGTTGGCCCGACGGACCATCAGCACCACGGCCACGATAGCCAGCACCACACTGGCCACAAACGGCCAGAAGGCATCCGTACCCACTGCGGCCGGCATGTTCAGGCCACGGCTGCTCATATAGAAGGTGTTGGCAAAGTTATGGCTGTTGCGTGGCCCTGGCATGGTCAGGAAGACCGCGAAGTACCAGAACAGGATTTGCAGCAATGGCGGGATATTGCGAAAGATCTCCACATACACCGTTGCCAGCTTGCTGATCATCCAGTTCGACGACAGGCGTGCCACGCCGATGATAAACCCCAGGATCGTCGCCAGGACGATACCGATCACGGACACCAGCAAGGTGTTGAGCAACCCGATCAGAAAGACCCGCGCATAACTGTCGGACTCGGTGTAATCAATCAAATGCTGCGCAATGCCAAACCCGGCACTGCGCTCCAGAAAGTCAAAACCCGAAGTAATGCCGCGATGTTGCAGGTTGGTCTGGGTATTGTTGAACAGATACCAGCCCATAAAGACCACCAGCGCGACGGTGACGATCTGAAATAACCACGCACGCACACGTGGATCGCCGAGGCTGAGCCTGGGCTTGGGTGCGCCGACTTTAATTTGCATGAAGTGCCCCTAACAATGGATCAGACAACATCACCCGGCAGTTGGCCTGCCGGATGAAAGGGCTATCAGCGCACAGGGGGTGCGTATTGAATGCCGCCGTTATTCCACAGAGCGTTCAGCCCGCGGTCGATGGCCAGAGGCGTGTTTTTACCGAGGTTTTTCTCGAAGACTTCACCGTAGTTACCCACCTGGCTGACAATCTGCACCACCCAGTCTTTTGGCAGTTTCAGGTCTTTGCCGTATTCGCCGTCAGCACCCAGCAAGCGGGCGACATCCGGGTTTTTGGTGGATTTGGCTTCAGCCACAACGTTTTTCGAGGTGATGCCGGCTTCTTCAGCATTGAGCATGGCGAACAGGGTCCACTTCACAATGCTGAACCAGTCTTCGTCGCCCTTGCGCACGACAGGCCCCAGAGGCTCCTTGGAGATGGTTTCAGGCAATACGACATAGTCGCTCGGGTTGGCCAGCTTGCTACGCTGTGCGTACAACTGGGACTTGTCGGAGGTCAACACGTCGCAACGGCCGCTTTCCAGAGACTTGGCGCTTTCATCAGAGGTGTCGAAGGTGATCGGGGTGTACTTGAGGTTATTGGCGCGGAAGTAATCCGACACATTCAGCTCGGTAGTCGTGCCGGCCTGGATACAGATGGTTGCACCGTCCAGTTCCTTGGCACTTTTTACCCCCAGCTTGTTGTTGACCAAAAAGCCGACGCCGTCGTAATAGGTCACGCCCGCGAACACCATGCCCATGCCCGCATCACGGGAACTGGTCCAGGTGGTATTGCGCGACAACACATCGACTTCGCCCGATTGCAGCGCGGTGAAACGCTCCTTGGCGTTCAACTGGCTGAACTTGACCTTGGTAGCATCGCCAAACACTGCGGCGGCCACTGCACGACAGACATCCGCATCGATCCCCATGATCTTGCCGTCTTTATCCGGTACCGAAAAGCCCGGTAAACCGTCACTCACGCCACATTGCACAAAACCTTTCTTCTTGACACTGTCCAGGGTCGCGCCTGCGTGGGCAAAACCGCTGGCACTGAGTAACACGATGGCTGCTGTGGCCAAAGCCAGGGTGGATTTCAATTGCTTCATTCAAACCTCCAGTGCTGCTTTTTTGTGTTTGAACAAGGCCCGCCGCCCCCTTGTGAGGCACTGTTGACCCATGTTGGCTTTTTATTGGGTCAAGCGGCATAAGCCTTGAGCGATGGGTGCATCGCACGAACCGTCAAACTGAAGCGCTCACTTGAGCTGTTGAATTCCTTGTCTAACTCCAACCTCGGGATTTTTGCAGCCCCCCCTGTTAGTGTTACCGTCCAAAGGGGGCGCATTCACGCCACTGTCCACATAGCAAGGCGCGTACCACTCTTGGCCCCTAAGTAAGTTCAGTAGGTAATGCAGGAAAAAACGTTCAAGCACGCGACATATTCTGTAATCCTTAGTCGATCAAGCACACTTGTAGCGCACCCGATTTGCGCACATGCACAACGATGGAGCAGCCATGACCCAACCCCTGATCATCCAGCCTCAAAAAACCGCAGACGCCTGTGTTATCTGGCTCCACGGTCTGGGTGCCGACCGTTATGACTTCATGCCGGTGGCTGAGATCCTGCAACAGTCGTTGCTGACCACGCGCTTTGTATTGCCGCAGGCTCCAACCCGCGCCGTGACCATCAATGGCGGCTATGCCATGCCTAGCTGGTACGACATCAAGGCCATGAGTCCTGCCCGCTCGATCAGTGAAGAAGAGCTCGAAGAGTCGGCCGACATGGTCATTGCCTTGATCGAAGCCCAGCGCCAGAGCGGTATCGACGCCAGCCGGATTTTTCTGGCCGGGTTTTCACAAGGTGGCGCCGTGGTTTTCCATACCGCTTATTTGAAATGGCAGGGCCCACTGGGTGGCGTTATTGCCCTTTCAACCTATGCGCCAACCTTCAACGAAGGCCTGCCATTGTCGGCCAGCCAGCAGCGAATCCCGGCTTTGTGCCTGCACGGGCAGTACGATGATGTAGTCCAAAACGCTATGGGTCGTACGGCTTATGAGCATTTGAAAGCCGCAGGTGTGTCCGTTACATGGCAGGAGTACCCAATGGGCCATGAAGTGTTACCAGAGGAAATAAGCGATATCGGTACCTGGCTGACGAAACATCTGAGCTAAAACCGAAACATCCCGTCGTTCACTACACGCCGAGCGCCCGACTTGCATTACACTGCCCGGCGTATACTCCTTAACCAACTGATGAGATGACCGTGCTCAAAGCACTTAAAAAAATATTCGGTAAAAGCGAGGCTGAGCCGCTCGCGCCAGCTTCCGTTACACCTCCAGGCAACGCCAGAGCGCGAACCGACGCGCAACAACCTGGCCGCTCTGCTCCTGTTCCAGCCCCTGAGCCGGTGAACATTCCCGACGCACAATCCGCTGCTGAACAACCGCGTATCGAAAAACCCAAAATTGCCAAGCCACGGCGTGAGGCGGCCCCCAAGCCACCGGTCATTCCCTGGAAACTCGAAGACTTCGCCGTCGAGCCACAAGAAGGCAAAGTCCGCTTTCACGATTTCAAGCTCGCCCCCGAGCTGATGCACGCCATCCAGGACCTTGGTTTCCCCTACTGCACGCCGATCCAGGCAGGCGTACTGGGCTATACCCTGAGCGGGCGTGACGCCATTGGCCGTGCCCAGACCGGTACGGGCAAGACGGCTGCGTTCCTGATCTCGATCATTAGCCAGTTGACCCAGACGCCGCCGCCAAAAGAGCGTTACATGGGCGAACCACGCGCTCTGATCATCGCGCCGACCCGTGAGCTGGTGGTGCAGATCGCCAAGGACGCGGCCGACCTGACCAAGTACACCGACCTCAATGTCATGACATTCGTGGGCGGCATGGACTTCGACAAGCAACTCAAGCAGCTTGAAGCCCGCCATTGCGACATTCTGGTGGCCACACCGGGCCGTCTGCTGGACTTCAACCAGCGCGGCGAAGTGCATCTGGACATGGTCGAAGTGATGGTGCTCGACGAAGCCGATCGCATGCTGGACATGGGCTTCATCCCGCAAGTACGCCAGATCATTCGTCAAACGCCACCAAAAGCCGAACGTCAGACGCTGCTGTTCTCCGCGACCTTTACCGAGGACGTGATGAACCTGGCCAAGCAATGGACCACAGACCCTGCCATCGTCGAGATCGAAGCGGTCAACGTCGCCAGTGACATGGTTGAGCAGCACGTCTATGCCGTCGCCGGTGCCGACAAGTACAAGCTGTTGTTCAACCTGGTCAACGACAATGGCTGGGAACGGGTGATCGTATTTGCCAACCGCAAGGACGAAGTGCGCCGCATCGAAGAGCGCCTGGTACGTGACGGTATCAACGCGGCGCAACTGTCGGGGGATGTACCGCAGCACAAACGTATCAAGACTCTGGAAGGCTTCCGCGAAGGCAAGATCCGCGTGCTGGTAGCTACCGACGTTGCAGGTCGTGGCATCCACATTGATGGCATCAGCCACGTGATCAACTTCACCCTGCCTGAAGTGCCGGACGACTATGTACACCGTATTGGCCGTACCGGCCGTGCTGGCGCCAGCGGTGTATCGATCAGTTTTGCCGGTGAAGACGACTCGTACCAGTTGCCGTCGATCGAAGCCCTGCTAGGTCGTAAAATCAGCTGCGAAACGCCGCCAGCCGAGCTGCTGCGCCCTGTCGTACGCGCTGTGCGCAAGCCGCAGGACCCGACTGCAACGGCCTGATACGCAAATCTGTAGCCGCTGCCGAGGCACGAGGCTGCGATGGGCTGCGATGGGCTGCGAAGCGGCCCCGCTTTTTGAAGGGCCTGCGGCCCTTATCGCAGCCTGCGGCAGCGGCTACAGGGCTTGATTACTTCCAGCGCTGCGCCGCCACTTCATCGCTCACGCGCCCCTCCACCCATCGCGGGCCTGAGGGGGTCTGTTCTTTTTTCCAGAACGGGGCGCGGGTTTTCAGATAATCCATCACAAAACTGCAGGCATCGAAAGCGGCCTGACGGTGAGCACTGGCTACGCCAACAAACACAATCGGCTCTCCCGGCTCCAGCAGGCCAATACGGTGCAGCACTTCAAGCTTGAGCAGCGGCCAGCGCTGCGCAGCTTCATCAATAATTTTGCCCAGGGCTTTCTCGGTCATGCCCGGATAATGCTCCAGGAACATCCCCGCCACGTCACGGCCGTCATTGAAGTCGCGCACATAACCGACAAAACTCACCACTGCGCCCACGCCCAGATTCGCGGCATGCAGTGCATTGACTTCAGCGCCAGGATCAAAGGCCGCCGCTTGCACCCGAATCGCCATGTTCAGCCTCCGGTCACGGGCGGAAAAAATGCCACTTCGTCGCCGTCCGCCAGGGGTTCGGCGAGCTTGCACAGCTCTTCATTGCGCGCACACATCAGGTTGGGCTCGGCCAGCACCTGCCAGGCACCACCGCGTTGCGTCAGGTGCGCGCGCAACTGCTCAATGGAGACGAACCCGCCCTCCACTGCCTCACTATCCAGCCCCAGAACCTCGCGATAGCGGGCAAAGAAAACCACTTTGAGCTTCATGACGCATCCGCCTGAAAGTGCCCGCTCTTGCCGCCGAGCTTTTCCAGTACGCGCACACCTTCGATGGTCATGCCGCGATCGACCGCCTTGCACATGTCGTAAATAGTCAGGGCTGCAACGCTGGCGGCGGTCAGGGCTTCCATTTCGACGCCGGTCTGCCCGGACAGCTTGCAGCGCGCCACGATCAATACCGCGTCGCTGCCTTGGGCACTGAGCTCAACCTTGACGCTGGTGAGCATCAACGGATGGCACAAAGGGATCAGGTCCGAGGTTTTCTTCGCTGCCTGGATCCCGGCAATCCGCGCCACGGCAAACACATCACCCTTGGGGTGACCGCCACTGATGATCATGTCCAGGGTTTCAGGGCGCATGCGCACCACCGCTTGTGCCACAGCCTCACGGGAGGTCACCGCTTTGTCGGTGACATCGACCATGTTGGCGCGGCCTTGGGAATCTAAGTGAGTCAGCACAGGGGGTACTCCAGAGAGGAGTATCGATTGTAAACCCGAGGGTCAGCTTAAGGCCATCGACCCCGCGAATACCGCGCATCAGAACATGGAATTGGCCGCCGGCAGGCAATCGCCGTACAAAGGTCGAAACTTTGGAGTCATACCTATGCCACTTTTTATTGCCATTGCCCTGAGCCTGCTGGCGGGTGCTGCGGTGCCCCTGCAAGCGGGCAGTAACGCTCGATTGGGCGTGGTGCTGGGCCATCCCTTTTGGGCCACCGTGATCTCATTACTGATCAGCGGCCTGGCGATTGCGCTGGTAATGCTGATTGTCAAAGTGCCCCGCCCCAATCTCGCGGCCCTGCTCACCGGCCCCTGGTGGATCTGGCTCGGCGGGCTGGCCGGGGTGTTTTACATCACCGTGGCGCTGATCAGCGTGCCGCGCTTGGGGGCGCTGAACTTCATCATGGCGGTGGTGGTGGGCCAGTTGATCAGTTCACTGCTGATCGATTACTTCGGCTTGCTGGGTTTGCCAAGAAACACCCCCAGCCTGCAAAAACTGCTCGGGGTCAGCGTGGTGCTGGCAGGTTTTGTCATCGCTTCACGCGGCTGAAGGCGCACTCACTTGCCTGACCAGATCCCGCAGCCAGCGATGAGCCGGGTCTTCGTTGAAACGCTGATGCCAGACCTGCACATAGTTGAACGGCGCTATCGTCATGGGAGGCGGCAGTGCCACCAGGTTGTCGCCGAATGACAGATTGTCCAGGGTACGGGTGGCCACAGTAAGAATCAGGTCGGTGTCGGTAATCATCCCCGGTGCCGTGCCCCAGTGCGGCACATTGACCGCAACCCGGCGCTGCAACCCCCGGGCGTGCAACACGTTATCGACCTCACCCTGGGTATTGCCATCCGTCGACACCAGCAGGTGCGGGCGCGCCAGATAGCTGTCCAGATCGAGCACGCCATTGTCCGGGAGCGAACGACGATTGAGCAGGCAGGTAAAGGTTTCTTCAAACAATACATCGCTGCAGATATCTGCTGGCATCGTGGGGAAAACCCCAACGGCCAGATCGATCTTGCCCTGCTCGATCTGCTCCAGCATGCCCAGGCGGCTGTCCTGGATGATCACCAGCGAAGTGTCCGGTGCTTGCTCGCGCAGCAACACCAGCAGTTTTGGCAACACGATGGTCGCGCCGTAATCGGACATGGCCAGGCGAAAGGTGCGCTGTGATTCTGCCGGCACAAAGTCGATGGACTGACCGAGCAGCGTTTCGACCTGTCCCAGGATGGCCTTGAGCGGCGCCTGGAGATTTTGCGCCATCACGCTCAGCACCACCTCGTTGCCCTGACGGATCAGCAACGGGTCATCAAGCAGCACCCTGAGTTTGTTCAGTGAGTGGCTGATGGCGGGCTGGCTCAAATGCAAACGAACACCGGTGCGGGTTACGTGTTTTTCCGTGAGCAGCGCATCGAGCACCACCAGCAGATTCAAATCGATATTACGCAGTAACACCTGACGCTCCTGTCTTGGCCAACTCCAGGGCAACGCTGCATGATCCATGCGCGCAACCGCCGTCAGCTTACATGAAGCCAAAACGCCAGTGGGAGCGGGCTTGCTCGCGATGAAAGTGGCGCGGTGTATCTGGGATACCGCGTCATCTTCATCGCGAGCAAGCCCGCTCCCACCTTCAGGCAGTTACAAATGTGACTCGGCGTATTCCGCCAGAATCGAGCGAGGCACCCCTTGCAGGGCTATATGCACACCGTTGGGGAAGTCTTTGAAACGCTCCGTCAGGTAGGTCAGCCCCGAACTGGTGGCCGACAGGTAGGGGGTATCGATCTGTGCCAGGTTACCCAGGCATACCACTTTGGAACCGGCACCGGCACGGGTAATGATGGTTTTCATCTGGTGCGGTGTCAGGTTCTGGCACTCATCGATCAGGATCAGGCTCTGCTGGAAACTGCGACCGCGGATGTAGTTCAGGGATTTGAACTGCAACGGCACCTTGCTCAGAATGTAGTCGACGCTGCCGTGGGTATTTTCATCATCCATGTGCAGAGCTTCGAGGTTGTCAGTAATTGCACCCAGCCAAGGCTCCATTTTTTCGGCTTCGGTGCCCGGCAAGAAGCCGATTTCCTGGTCCAGGCCCTGCACGCTGCGGGTACAGATAATCCGCCGGTAGCGTTTGCTGACCATGGTTTGTTCAATCGCTGCCGCCAGCGCAAGGATGGTCTTGCCCGATCCCGCCGCACCCGACAGGTTGACCAGGTGAATGTCCGGGTCGAGCAAAGCAAACAGCGCCAGCCCCTGGTAAATATCCCGCGGTTTGAGGCCCCAGGCTTCCTGGTGCAGCAGCGGTTCCTGATGCATGTCGAGGATCAGCAACTGATCCTTGCGCACCTCCTTGATCCAGCCGACAAAGCCCTGCTCATCAATGATGAATTCATTGATATGCACCGCCGGCAGGTTTTCGTTCATTTGCACCTGATGCCAGGTACGGCCATGCCCCTGGCGGGTTTCGACCTTGTTGACGCGGTCCCAGAACGAACCGGTCATGGTGTGATAGCCGCGCGAGAGCATCGACACGTCGTCAACCAGCTGGTCGGTACTGTAATCCTCGGACTCGATCCCGCAAGCCCGGGCCTTCAGGCGCATGTTGATGTCTTTGGTGACCAGCACCACGCGCAATTGCGGCTCACGGGCGTGCAAGTCGATCAACTGGTTGATGATGATGTTGTCGTTGAGGTTTTCGGGCAGCAACGCGTTGGGCTCGCGGCGCTTGCTCATCATGATCGACAGGAAGCCCTTAGGTGCGCCTTTGCCGCGCTGGATCGGCACACCTTTTTCGACGTCATCGGGGGTGGCAACCCCCAGCAACTGGTCAATGAGGCGAATGGCCTGACGGCACTCGGCTGCCACCAGTAATTTGCCGGTTTTGAGCTTGTCGAGCTCTTCGAGCACCGTCATCGGGATCGCGACGTGGTGTTCCTCGAAGTTAAGCATTGCGTTTGGATCGTGAATCAGAACATTGGTATCGAGTACATAAAGGATTGGCTGGTTGGAAGAAGGAGTGCGTCCGTGATCATCCATACTCGGTCACCTTTGTGGGAGCCATTCGACGCAATACCGCAACAGTGCTGCGCCTCGAAGTGACTGCCGTATACCCTGCCCGATGGCGTCCTGGAAGACGCCACCTGTTTCGCAGGTTTCGGCCGTCTGTCTTCGTAATACTCCTAAATGTGTGACAAAAAAAATGTTTTTTCACATTCCAGCACTTTATTTTTTGAATGACGAACAACCCTTGGCGCATTCCGGGACCGCAACTAAGCTAATAGATCTACCGATATTAAAAAACGCTGCAATCAACCTATTCTTCCTCTGTCGCGGCAGTGAGCAGCGCTCAAACCTGAATTCGACACCCCTTCATTAAAGCCAGTTAATTCCTACATAGATCCAGGACAAACCCTGCGCCAGCATCTTTTCGCCCGCATTAAGCTGCAGCTGGTACTGAGTCCGCTAACCGTCACTTCCGTGGTGATTTTCTGATTCAACTCCGCGCAACACCTTCATTAATGCACGAGGTCACGGTACTGACGCACCCCTCTTCAGGTGACGAATAAATACCGCGACCGCGTTACTGCGAAAGGATGACTGTATGACTCCCATCTCCAAAACACTGGAACAATTGCTGCTCGATATTTACAAGGACGGCAGCGTTTCGTTTACCGAGTACGAACAGCTGCGCGACAATGCTGATGAAAGAATGGAAAGGATCATTGAGCACTTTGGCCATCACAACAATACGACCGCTTTTCAAAAGGCCATGGATGTCGCCATGCAATTGCTGCAACTGGCAGTAATCGATGCCAAGAACGCCAAGCTGACCGATACCGGTGAAGCCATCGTCAAGGATGCAATCACCGCCCAGGTTGAATACCTGCGCGCTGGCAGCCATCTGGCACTGCGCCTGCTGTAACGCCGTGACTCCTGGCCCATCGAAGCCGGCGGGCCAGGAAGAATGGTCTAGCGCTCACCGAGCGCTTCACAACTTTCCCAGCCCAATCCACTTTGTGAGGTAGCGTTCATCAGCCAGGGTAATGCCGTACGCACCTTGTCCTGGGTGTCATGAAACGCAATCACCCCATGCCGCCAAAGCAGCATCAGGGTCAATACTCGATGGGCTGACTGCTCGCCGTTCAAGCTCGTCGCCAAGTCCTGGGCATCGATGCCCCACAAGGCCACCCGCATGCCCTGAGCCTCAAAAAAACCGCCGCTGTCGGCCCGGCGCTGCCCGTAGGGCGGGCGAAACAGAGGCACGTAGCGCTGCGGCACAACCTGATTGACCAGGGCGGCGCTACGCGCAATAGAGTCCTGCCAGTCTTTCCAGTGACTGTGGGAACGGTACTCCCAGCCCTGCACACCCACACACTGTCCCTTGTAGAGTGCCTGCAAGGCCAGCGCGCCCTCCTTGTCGAGACGCACCTGCAAGCTGTTACCCAGCACGAAAAAAATCCCGCTGATGGATTGCTTGCGCAGGTACCCGGTCAGCCAGTCAGTAGTGCCCGGCAATTGCGTGGGGCCGCTGTCGAAGGTCAACAAAAACAGCCGGTCGTGCATCGTCTCGCCGTTGACTTCCTGGTCGCCCAACAGAGCGATTTCACTGCTGATTTGCGGGAGCAGCGCCGCCATGCGTAATTGCTCATCCAGGTAGCGCTGGTGAAACTCACGGCCGGGCTCGGCCCAGGCCACATAAAACGAGTCATCGGCGATTGCGAACTTGCCCGCCTGCTCACGCAGACTGTCCATGTCATCGACGTAATAGCAGAACGAAGCATCCTGATCGCAACTTTGCTGCGCCAGGTTGTAGTTGGTCAGTAACCGCTGCCACATCCGCTGGCGCAGAGCATCTATTGCCTCAACATTGATTATTTTCAGACCCAACCGCTGTTTCAGGGCGCTTTCATCCAGCGCTTCGCTGACCATCAAGGCATGGGCAAAAGCGAGTATTTCGGCACGCGAGGCAACATCGAACAAGGCCGGGCTGGTCAATTGTTCGGGCCATGTGCTGCGATCCAGCGTCGCGGGCTCGACAGGTGCCGCCACCGCCCCGGCACACACCAGCCAGACCCACAAGAAAAGAGCAATGCGCACTGATCAACCCCCTGTAAAAACTGACTGCACTATAACCCGACCAGTGCCCGACCCCGCAGGCGTTGGGGGATCTATCGCGTTCATAGGTGGAGTCAAACTGCGCCAACGCCTAGAATCCCCCGACGCTAAAAGGAGACAACCCCATGCTGATGGTGATTTCACCCGCTAAAACCCTCGATTATGAAACGCCGCCCGCCACAGCACGTTTCACCCAGCCCCAGTACCTGGACCATTCCCAGGAATTGATCGAACAATTGCGCGAACTGAGCCCGCAACAGATTGGCGAGCTGATGCATTTATCCGACAAGCTGTCGGGCCTCAACGCGGCGCGCTTTGGCAGCTGGACGCCCGCCTTTACCCCCGCCAATGCCAAGCAGGCACTGCTGGCGTTCAAGGGCGATGTCTACACCGGCCTCAATGCCGTGGACTTCAGCGAGGCCGACTTCGACTATGCGCAAAGCCACCTGCGCATGCTCTCGGGGCTCTACGGCCTGCTGCGTCCGCTGGACCTGATGATGCCGTATCGCCTGGAAATGGGCACCAAACTGGCCAACGCACGGGGCAAGGACCTGTACGCGTTCTGGGGCACGCACATCAGCGAATGGCTCAACCAGGCCCTGGCCGAACAAGGCGATGACGTACTGCTCAATCTGGCATCCAACGAATACTTCTCGGCGGTAAAAAAGTCGGCATTGAACGCCCGCATCATCAATACCGAGTTCAAGGACCTGAAAAACGGCCAGCATAAAATCATCAGTTTCTATGCGAAAAAAGCCCGAGGCATGATGAGCCGGTTTGTGATCAAGGAGCGCATCGACAACCCTGAGCACCTCAAGCAGTTTGATGAGCAGGGTTATCGCTTCAGCGCCGAGCAGTCCAAGCCGGATTTGCTGGTGTTTTTGCGCGACCACGCCCCGCAGTGACCCGCTGCATGCCTCATGCTGGTAAGTTATAGGTATTCCCTGCAAGAGGCCCAGCCATGTTTATCGGCGTTTTACTGATCATCACCTGGCTTGTCCTGTTGTTGCGCTACCCGGCCAAGGCCTTGCCGGTCTCACTGGCTGCCGTACTGGGGCTGGCGATAGTTGCAGCCTCGGTGGCGTGGCTGGACAGCCGTGAGGCGGCACAACTGGCACGTCTGGAACTGCGCATCGTCTATGACCCTGCCCAATGCCCGGCAGACCGACCGCTGCAACTGACCCTGAAAAACAGCAATGACGTACCACTGGTCGAACTTGGCTGGCGCATTGCCGCCTATGCACCGGGCGACACCGTCAATCTTGCCGACAACCTTTACACCGCCCCGCGCTACCGCGGCCCCGGCGAATTGCAAGCAGGGGCAAGCTGGCAGGACTGCTTGCCGATGCCGCCGCTGCGCACGGGTTATCGCCCGCAAACCCTCGAGTTTCGGGCAGAACGCCTGCAAGGCAGTTTTTCCAATTAAGGATGTTCCCATGCTGCGTGTTTTGATCACCGGTTGTTCAAGCGGTATTGGCCGCGCCCTGGCCGATGCTTTCAAGGTGGCGGGGCATGATGTCTGGGCCTGCGCCCGCAAGCCTGGGGATGTAGCACTATTGGCTGCGGCGGGGTTTGCCGCTGTGCAACTGGACGTCAATGATCCGCAGGGGTTGGAGCAATTGGCCGAGCGCCTGGAGCAGGCAGGCGGCGGGCTGGACGTGCTGATAAACAATGCAGGTTTCGGCGCTATGGGCCCCCTGCTCGATGGCGGCGTCGAGGGCTTGCAGCAGCAATTTGAAACCAATGTATTTTCCATTGTGGGCGTTACCCGCGCGCTGTTCCCGGCGCTGCGCCGCAACAAGGGCCTGGTGGTCAATATCGGCAGTGTTTCCGGGGTACTGGTCACCCCGTTTGCCGGCGCCTACTGTGCCTCTAAAGCTGCAGTACATGCCTTGAGTGATGCCCTGCGCATGGAGCTGGCGCCTTTTGCCATTGGCGTGCTGGAAGTGCAGCCCGGGGCCATTGATACCAGCTTCGCGAAAAATGCCAGCGCCCAGGCCGAGCAGTTGATTGCCGAGAGCTCCGCCTGGTGGCCCATGCGCGACGGTATTCGCGCCAGGGCCAGGGCCTCACAAGACAATCCCACCCCGGCCACAGCCTTTGCCGACGCAGTATTCAAGGCCGTCATGAAACCCAAGCCAGCGATGTTGCTGCGTTACGGTAATGGCAGCCGCGCCTTGCCGCTGCTGGCTGCGCTGGTGCCCGCTGCCCTACTGGAAAAAATCCTGATGAAGCGGTTCGGCCTCAATACCCGTGCCTGACACTCATTATGTAGCAGCTGCTACGGGTGATAGCACTGGCCTATGCATACGCCTTCATAAAATCGATAAACACCCGCACCTTCAGCGGCAAATGCCGTGTATCGGGGTAGAGCGCGTACACCCCCTGGCGGCTCAGTTGCCATTCGGGCAGCAGATGTACCAGCCGCCCCGTGCGCAAATCCTCCTCGATCAGCCAGTCGGGCAGGATCGCCACGCCTTGCCCGGTCAGGGCAAACGCCTGCAACACCGATGAATTGTCCGCCCTGATGCGCGCCTTGCAGGGGTTGGGCTGGTAAGGACGGACCACACCGCTGCTCACCTCGGTAATAGTCAACTCCCCAACCCGGCCATGCTCCAGCCACGGCGTTTGCTCAAGCGCGTGCACGCTGTCTATCGGCACCACGCTGGCAACGAACGCCGGCGAGGCCACCGGCAGAATGCCGAAGGTGCACAACTGCACGGCACGATGGCTGGAGTCGAGCACGCGACCCAGTCGCAAGGCCACGTCAAAACGCTCGGAGATCAGATCCGCGTGGGTCGATGAGGTCGACAGCTGGACGTTGAGGTCAGGGTGCAAGGCACTGAAGAGCTCCAGCGCCGGCACCACCTTGGCCAGGGCATATTCAACGGTGGTGGTGATGCGCAGCGTGCCCTTGAGTTCGGTGTGTTCGCTGCGCGCTTCGTCAATCGCCAGCCGGGCCTCTTCCAGCATGCTCAGGCAGCGCTGGTAAAAACGCTCACCCGCCTCAGTCAGGGCCAACCGTCGGGTATTGCGCGTTAGCAGGGTCACGCCCAGCTCAGCCTCTAGACGCTTGATATTGAAGCTGACCACCGCACGGGTTTGCCCCAGTAAATCAGCCGCGGCGGTAAGGGAGCCAGCTTCGACCACGGCCTTGAAGGTGTCGAACCGGTCGAGGCTGACCATAGAGAAACCTGCCAATTGTCAAAATAATTTTGACAATCTAGCAGCAGACGGACGGTTCCTCCATAAGCCAAAGCTGCTTACTGTGCGCTCTACTGAAAAGGAGCCAGCCATGGCTTACCGCAATAAAGTCGCGCTGGTGTATCTGCTGGGATTTGCCCTGGATCTGGTGAATATGTTCGCAGCCTCGATCGCCTACCCGGATATCAGCCAGCAGCTGCATGCCTCGGTCACACAACTGGCGTGGATTGGCAATGCCTACATGCTTGGCCTGATCCTGGTCATTGTGCCCAGCGTATGGCTAACCCAACTGTTTGGTGAGAAACGCCTGATTGTGCTTTCACTGACATTATTCAGCGTGGCGTCGTTGTGTGTGGCCCAAGCGACCTCAATTGAAGCTCTGATCGGCTACCGCCTGCTGCAGGGGCTGGGGGGCGGGCTGTTGATTCCGGTCGGTCAGGCTATGGCCTATCGGCACTTCCCGATCCGCGACCGGGCCCGACTGACCTCAGTGATTTTGCTGGTGGCGCTGCTAGTGCCCGCACTGTCGCCAGCACTGGGCGGCTGGATGGTCGAAGCGCTCACTTGGCGCTGGGTGTTTTATGCCAATCTACCACTGACCTTGCTTACCCTGCTGCTGGCAGTCAGCTGGCTGCAACCCGACCCGCCTGCGCAGCCCGTATTGCCCATGACTTACAGGCGCATTCGAGCTGGCGCAGCCAATATGGTCCGCCTGTTCAAAAGCCCGTTGCTGCAAGTGGCAATGCTGACCTACCTGTTTATCCCCGGCATTTTCATCGGCACGCAACTGGTGAGTATCTTGTACCTGCACCAACTGGGTTTTAGCGCCACGCAAACCGGCATGCTGATGCTGCCCTGGGCTCTGGCTTCAGCACTGGGCATCACCCTGAGCCGCTACCAGTTCAACCGCCTTGGCCCCAAACCCTTGCTACTGCTGGGCATGAGCGTACAAGCCGCGGGTATTGCGTTACTGCCCCAAATCGATAGCTCCAGCATCGGCTTGCCCATGGCGCTGTACGCCGTGATGGGCTTTGGTGGCAGCCTGTGCAGCAGCAGCGCACAAAACACAGCCTTTATCGATATCGCACCCGAACACATGGGCCACGCCAGTGCACTGTGGAACCTCAACCGCCAATTGAGCTTCCTGCTCGGCCCGGCCTTGATGATGGCCCTGTTCGGTACATTGACCGCAATCACCTCGACGTCCCACGCCTTTGCCCTATGCTTTGCCATCGGGGGTGCATTGACGCTGGTGCCGCTGGTTCCCGTTCTACGCCTTGATACATCCCGCGTGCTGGCCTTGCTCGCACCCTGACCTGGAGATTTTGATGAGTGACTATAAGCGCTACTTCGACCTGGTAAGCGAAACCCACGTCGAAATTGAAGGCTGGTTTTCCGGTCTGGAACCCGGCGTGCTGCCGGTATTGCTGGCGCGGTTTTCGCCGCAGTTTTCGATGATTGCCCCCAGCGGCAACGTGCTGGACGCCAACGGCGTAGAAACACTGTTTGAACAACTGCGCGGTGCGCGCCCGGGCCTGAACATCACCCTCAGCGAGTTCAAGGGCATTGCCCTGCATCCAGGTGGTGCAGTAGTCAGCTACCGCGAGCTGCAGGAGGAACACAACGGCAACCGCACCGACCGCCGCGCCACCGTGGTATTCGAGAAAGACGCCGACGGCAAGATACTGTGGCGGCATTTGCACGAGACGTTTTGCGCGGCTTGAACCCCGGCCTCGCGCTTGTGGGAGCGGGCTTGCTCGCGATGCCGTCACTGCGGTGTTTCAGTTAAACCGCGTCGAGGCCATCGCGAGCAAGCCCGCTCCCGCATTAACTTTACTCGGCCTTGCCCTGATCCACGATCACCGTACAGGTCGTACCCGCGGCCAGCAGGAAGCCATCGGGGATCTCGTCAATATGGATCCGCACCGGTACCCGCTGGGCCAGACGCACCCAGTTGAACGTCGGGTTAACGTCAGCCACCAGCTCACGGCTTTCGGGGTTATCGCGGTCGTAGATACCGCGCGAGATGCTTTCAACGTGGCCCTTCAACACTTCACCGCTCATCATTTGCAGGTCGGCTTTGTCGCCCACGCGGATATGCGGCAGTTTGGTTTCTTCAAAGAAGCCATAGACCCAGAACGAATCCTGGTCGATCACGGCCATTTTCGGATCACCCACCCGCGCATAGTCGCCGCGATGCACATTGAGGTTGGTCACGTAACCATCGACCGTGGCCAGGACCTTGGTGCGCTTGAGGTTGAGCTGCGCCGCGTCCAGCTGCGCCAGGGCGTGCTGATAGTCGGCCAGGGCCGAGTCGGCGATGTTGCTGGCGTCGTCACGGTTCTCGCGGGAAATCACCAGGCTGTCCATGTCAGCCCGACGATGGGCGTTGACCTTGCGCATTTCCCAGGTTGCCTTGCGGGAGGCCACCAGCGACTGGGCTTGCTTGACCATGATTTCGTAGTGCTCAGGGTCGATTTCCAGCAGCACGTCGCCCTTTTTCACCAACTGGTTGTCCTTGACCGGCACGCCGACCACATAGCCGTTGACGTCGGCCGCGACGTTGATGATATCGGCCCGCACCCGTCCATCACGGGTCCACGGGGTGTTCATGTAATGTTCCCACAGGGTTCGGCCGATCCATATCGCAAGGGCCAAAACCAGCAAGGTGGCAAGCAGGCTGAAGAACTTTTTCATCGGATCGGTCTCAACGGTAAACAGTGAGCGCCATGGCGCCAAAAAGACAAGCAAACAGGCTCAGGCGCAGCAGCGCCGGGTGCCAGAAGAAGCGGTACAGGTCGTAGCCGGAAAACAGTCGGTCAAAGCCCCATGCCAACCCCGCCGCGATAAAAAACATCAGGGTCATGGTGGGCATGTAGACGCCGTGGAAGGCGATTTCACGAGGCATGTTCAAGTCCTTGCGGCTGGGCATAAGCGGCCAGCGGCGATTGCGGGTCAAGCAGTGATGTACGAATAAAATGCAGGTAGCTTTGCACCCGCACCAACGCCGAGGTATCGAAGTTGCGGGCAAAGGGTTCGTCGGTAGACTGCACGCGGCTGATGGCGTGATCGACGGCAATCAGCGCGCGCTCCAGGTTGCTTTCGCTGGGGGCGATAAACAGCCGCACCAGCGCCCGGCCCATGACCCGGATGGCCTGGCGCCACGGCTGGGCCTCGGCATACGCCGGGTGAACCGGCAGGATCGCCTGCTCCTTGCGCAGCTCGATAATTGCGTGGCCGACTTCCAGCACCACAAACATCCAGCGCAGCAATTGGCGTTGCACCTGCGGCTTGCCGGCGGCCAGGCCGTAAGCCTGATGCATCAGGTCACGGGTACGGCTTTCCAGGCTGGAACTCAGGCCACGTAACTTGCCACTGATGGCATACACCACCTGTTCACGCAGATCCTGCTCCAGACGGCTCCACAACCAGCGGCTGTTGGGCGGCAGGATAATCGCGCCGGCAGCCGCACAGACCAGCATGCCCATGACCATCGCGATGTAGTCGTTGATGAACTGGTACGGGTTGTAGATCGTCAGGTTGTCGGGGACCGAGCCGGTGCTGAAAAAAATCAGCAAGCCCAGGCCGACACCCGCGTAATTGGCCCGCGACGTGAGGAACGAACCGAGCACGATCACCGGCGTCAGCACCAGACACAACAGCGGGAAACCGTCGATATGAGGCAGCACGAAAAACATTTCGACAAAGCCGATCAACGCCCCCAGGAAGGTCCCGCAGGCCATCTGAAAAGCCATGCGTTTGGGGTTGGGCGTGGCTGCCGACAAGCCCACTGTAGCGGCGGCGATCAGGGTCATCATGGCGCCGCTGGGCCAGGCGGTCATCACCCAGTAGGTGCCGAGCACGGCCAGAATAAACGCTGCCCGAATCCCGGAAGCGGCCGCCGACCACCAGTTGGTCTGCGAAATAAACGGTTGGTCCCAACGCTCCCGTTCGTGGGTGTGATCGGCCAGCGAGGCGTGGGTCAGCGCGTAGTTGTGCAGGTCGTCGACAAAGCGGAACAGCAGCTCGTAGGCGGTGTTGAAGTCGAGGAAGTCAGACGGGCTGGGTTCGCTTTGCAGAAACCTGACCCGCAACGCACGGACATGCCCTGGCAGGCTCGCCTTGAAGGCATCCAGTTGCTCGGCGAGCAAAGCCGCGTCTTTATCCGTCAACGAGCGACCGGCATAGGTGTCGAGCAACTGCGCCAGGATCTCCAGCTCCGGCTCGATGGCCGACACTACGTCCACCACACCACGGCTGCGCAAACGTGCAAGCAACTGGTGCAAGGCATTGAAGCGCGTAGTAATGGCCATGAACTCGCTGTTCAAACGACTCAGGCGGCCACTGCGACGACGCATATGCGGGTCTTCAAATACGGTCACGCTGCGCATGCCTTCCAGGCCCACGCTTTCACCGATAAAACGCACGTTGCTGGCTTCGTAGGCCTCCTGGGAGGACTGGCCACGCAGGCCTTCGGCAACAAAACCGGCAAATACGCCAAAGCGTTTGTACAGCGCGTCATGCATTGCTGCGCCAGCCGTTTTGGGCAGGATCGCAGCGCTGACCACGGTGGAGCAGAGAATGCCCAGCGAGATCTCCAGCACCCGCCACACCGCGGCCATAAAGGCGCCATCGGGGTGGGCCAGGGCAGGCAGGCCGACCATTGCAGCGGTGTAACCGGCCAGCACAAAACCATAAGCACGGAAGTTGCGGCAGCGAGCAGCACCGGCGGAGCAGATGCCCACCCAGATCGCCATCGCACCGAGAAACAGCACGGTGTTCTGCGCGAACAGGGCGATCAGCGCCACCATTACCGCCGAGCCGGTCAGGGTGCCCAAAAACCGGTAAAAACTTTTGGCGAACACCTGGCCGCTTTGCGGCTGCATCACGATAAAGACAGTGATCATGGCGGTGCGCGGTTGCGGCAGCTCAAGGCGCATGGCCAGCCACAGGGTCAGAAAGGCGGCGACCAGCACTTTGAAAATATGCACCCAGGTCACGCCATCGCTGCGTGCCCAGTCAAAAAAGCCACGGCGCCATTCCAGGGAATACAGCCAGCGTACCGGGGCGGGCAAGTGGTTCATCTACAGGCTCTCAAAATTAGCCATCGAGGGGGATTGGTGGTCAGGTTCAGTGGTTGAACAGCGCCATGACGGCCGGCGGTTTATCGGGCACATAGCGATCGTCCCTGGGCACATCGTTGCCAGCACCAAGGCCGCCACCCAGCGCCGTCACCAGCTCGGCGTGGGCGCTCAGGCGGGCGGCCTGGACCTGCTGCTGGATCTGCTGCTGCTTGAACAGCAGGGTTTGTGCATTGAGCACGTTGAGGTAGTCGGTCAGACCACGCTGGAACGCGACCACGGCGATGTCGTAGGTTTTTTGCGCGGCCTGCACCGACTCGGCGGCAAAGACCTGCTGTTTTTCCATCGACTCGCGCTTGATCAACTGATCGGAAATGCCCTTGAGCGCAGTCACCAGGGTCTGGTTGTACTTGGCCACGGCCATGTCATAGCCTCCAGAGGCCACGCCCAGTTCCGAGCGCAAGCGACCGCCATCGAAGATCGGCAGGGAAATAGCCGGGCCAACGTTGTAGTTGAGCTTCTTGCCGGTCAGAAAACCCAGCGCGCTACCACCGGTGGCCATAAAGCCGATGCTGCCCACCAGGTCTACGTTGGGGTAGAAACCGGCGTGCGCCACATCGATGCCGCGGGCCTGGGCTGCCACTTCCCAGCGGCTGGCAACCACATCAGGACGCTGTCCCAGCAGTTCAGCAGGAAGGCTCGACGGCAATTTCAGTGCAGTGGCCAGGGCGAGGGTTGGTCGCTTGAGGCGTGCACCCTCCCCTGGGCCCTTACCGGCCAGCGCCGACAACTGGTTGCGGGTCAAGGCGATTTCTTCTTCCTGGGCGTCAATCTGGCGATGAATCTCGGGCAGCGGCGCCTGCGCCTGGCTGACTTCAAAATGGGTGCCGATACCGCCGTCCAGACGCTTTTGCGCCAGATCGAGAATCTGTTCTTGCTGGTGCAGGGTCGATTCGACGATATCGAGCTGGGCGTAGTGCAGCGACAGCTGGATATAGGCGCGAATCACGTTGTTCTGCAGTTCGAGCTGGGCCTGACGACCTTCTGCCACACTCATGTGCGCCATGTCCACGGCCTGCTCTGTGGCATTGCTTTCGCGGCCCCACAAGTCCAGGGCAAAGCTGAAGCCCAGCGCGGCGTTGTTGTCCCAGGTTGTGGAGTTGTCCAATGCACCCGGGCCATAGAATTGGTCCGAGGGCCAGTTGTGCCGTTTGAGCGTCGAATCTGCGTTGATTTGCAGCGACTCGGCCGACTCGGCAACCCCGGCCATGGCCCGGGCCTGACGCACACGGGCTGCAGCCATTGCCATCGTTGGGCTACCCTGTACGGCAAGGCTGATCCACTCATCCAGTTGCGGGTCGCCATAAGCGTGCCACCATTGGGCTTTGGGCCAGTTCGCGTCTTTCGCGGCGCTTTGAATCGCCTCGTCGGTGGCCAGCGTATTGGCGGGAAGCATGCTGCCCTTGGGCGCGATGCCACCAAAACCAATGCAGCCGTTTAATGCTAACGATAAAGCCAGAACACTGAGGGCTTTAAGCTCTCTGCTGATGCGACGCTGCACTGCTGCAAATTCCTGAAAAGGAGGGAGGATGAGGCTTGAGATAGAGAAGTCTATGACTTGGCAGGCACAACGATAAGCGGGCATAAATGTGAATCTTTATTACCGTTCTTGGGATAATCCGTTGGTCGAATGAAAAGCGGCCTGTAAAGCCTGAAACTTCATGTCACAATTTGTTGCTGTGTAATTGGTTGCTGTCCCCTATATCGCCCCTTGAGAGCACTTCATGGACACTTTGCAAAACATGCGCGCCTTCAGTTGTGTGGCCGAAGCCGGAAGTTTCACGGCCGCTGCCGCCATGCTGGACACCACCACTGCCAACGTCTCGCGCGCGGTCTCCAACCTTGAGGCCCACCTGCAAACACGCCTGCTTAACCGCACCACCCGCCGCATCGCCCTGACCGAAGCCGGCAAACGCTATTTACTGCGCTGCGAGCAAATCCTGGCCTACGTTGAGGAAGCCGAAGCCGAGGCCAGCGACGCCCACTCGCGCCCTGCCGGGCAATTGAAAGTGCACACCATGACCGGCATCGGCCAGCACTTCGTGATCGACGCCATTGCCCGCTACCGCAAGACCCACCCCGACGTGACCTTCGACCTGACCCTGGCCAACCGCGTGCCGGACCTGCTCAACGAGGGCTACGACGTGTCCATCGTGCTGGCCAGCGAGCTGCCGGACTCGGGTTTTGTGTCCCAGCGCCTGGGCATTACCTACAGCATCGTCTGTGCATCGCCCGGCTATGTGAAAGCCAATGGCACGGCAACCAAGCCCAGCGACCTGCTCAACCATTCCTGCCTGCGCCTGGTCAGCCCGGTGATTGCATTGGACAAATGGGTGTTTGAAGGCCCGGAAGGCCAGGAAATGGTGCTGATCAACTCTTCGCCGTTTCTGGTCAACTCGGCCGACGCGATGAAAACCGCGATCACCAGCGGCATGGGTGTCGGCGTGCTGCCGGTGTACGCCGCCATCGAAGGCCTGCGCAACGGCACGCTGGTGCGCATGCTGCCCAAGTACCGCTCCCAGGAACTGAACCTGTACGCCATCTACCCGTCGCGCCAGTACCTGGATGCCAAGATCAAGACCTGGGTCGAATACTTGAAAAGCTCGCTGCCGGAAATTCTGGCGGCGCATCAGACTGAACTGGCCACCTATAGCTGATTGCGATTTTGTGGGAGCGGGCTTGCTCGCGATTGCTACAACGCGGTGTATCTGCCACACCCCGACGATCCAATCGCGAGCAAGCCCGCTCCCACAGGTCAAGGATTGGCAGCGGGCGGGCGAGAATGTTAGCGTGCTTACATTCCCGACAGCCGATGAGTCTTGTTCAGATGAGCCTTTCCAGCACCAAGAAAACCGTACTTGCCTTCAGCCGCGTCACCCCCGCGATGATCGAGCGCCTGCAACAGGATTTCAACGTCATCGCGCCCAACCCCAAGCTGGGCGATATCAACGCCCAATTCGAAGAGGCACTGCCCCACGCCCACGGTCTGATCGGCGTCGGCCGCAAACTGGGGCGCAAGCAACTGGAACATGCCCGGCAGCTGGAGGTCGTCTCCAGTGTCTCGGTGGGATACGACAACTACGATGTCGACTACTTCAACGAACGCGGCATCATGCTCACCAATACCCCGGACGTGCTGACCGAAAGCACCGCCGACCTGGGTTTTACCCTGATCATGAGCAGCGCCCGTCGGGTCGCCGAGCTTGACGCCTGGACCAAGGCCGGCCAATGGCAAGCCAGCGTGCCACCCGCCCTGTTCGGCAGCGATGTCTACGGCAAGACCCTGGGTATCGTCGGCATGGGCAATATCGGCGCAGCCGTTGCCCGTCGTGGCCGGCTGGGTTTCAACATGCCAATCCTGTACAGCGGCAACAGCCGCAAGACCGCTCTTGAGCAAGAGCTGGGCGCGCAATTTCGCAGCCTCGACCAGTTGCTGACCGAAGCGGACTTCGTCTGCCTGGTGGTGCCATTGAGCGAAAAAACCCGGCATCTGATCAGCCAGCGCGAACTCAAGCTGATGAAGCCGAGCGCTATTCTGGTGAATATCTCCCGTGGCCCGGTGGTCGACGAACCGGCACTGATCGAAGCCCTGCAAAACGGCACCATTCGCGGCGCTGGCCTGGATGTTTACGAGAAAGAACCGCTGAGCGAATCACCTTTGTTCGCGTTGAAAAACGCCGTGACCCTGCCCCATATCGGCTCGGCCACCCACGAAACCCGTGAGGCGATGGCCAACCGCGCCCTGGCCAACCTGCGCAGCGCCCTGCTGGGCGAACGCCCGCAAGACCTGGTCAACCCGCAGGTGTTCAAGGGCTGAGGCAAGGTCTGTTGTGGGAGCGAGCTTGCTCGCGATTGGATCGCCGAGGTGTGACTGATACACCGCGTCGCTGCCATCGCGAGCAAGCCCGCTCCCACAGGAGGTTACAGACTCACGCCAGCTTGGCGTTCAATGCCACCGGCTTGGGTTTGCGAAACACCAGCACGTTACCCAGCATCACCAGCACCAACCCGGCCAACGCCGGGGGGGTCCACTGGTAGCCTTCGGCAAAGGCCGACACATTCAGCGCCACCAGCGGGAACAACACCGTGCAATAGGCCGCGCGCTCCGGCCCCATGCGCCCGACCAGGGTCAGGTACGCGGTAAAGCCGATCACCGAGCCCGGTATCACCAGGTACAACAGCGAACCGATATAGCGCGTGTTCCATTCCATTTCGAACGGGATACCCCTTAGCGCGCAGTACACCGCCAGCATGCTGGCACCATACAGCATGCCCCAGGCATTGGTGGTCAGCGGCTTGAGCCCGGCTTTCTGTTGCAGGCTGGACAGCATGTTGCCCGCCGAAAAACACAGGGTGCCGATCAACGCCAGCCCCAGTCCGAGAGCAATATGCGGTGTGGCGGCATGCCCGCTCAATTCCGGCCAGAACAACAGGCCCAGCCCGAGCATGCCCAGGGCACCGCCAGCGATCACGTTGCGGGCGATTTTCTGCTTGAAGAAAATCCGCGCATTCAGCGCATTCCACAATGTGGCGGTAGAAAACACCACCGCGATCAGGCCTGTGGTCACCCACTGGCTGGCGGTCAAGAAACACATGAAGTTGACACAGAACAGGCACAACCCCTGGGCCAGGCAAATCAGATGCCCGCGCCTGTTCATCACCTGCAACTTGCGGCTGAGCAACAGCACGGCAAACAGCACCAACGCCGCCAGACCAAAGCGGTAAACGATGGACACCGGTATCGCCACCACCCCCAATTGCAATTTCAGGGCGATCCAGGTGGTGCCCCAGATCAAGACAGTCATTACATATAAAAACAGGTTCATGGCGCACTCCAGACAATGGCCTTCAGTCTGGGCCCGCTGCCTGGGCCGCACTTGCAGATTCTTGCGCTTTTGTTGGCCCGGGGCTGGCAGCCGCAGTGCGACGGAGTAGGATGCGAGCATGCCCGCATTCGATACCCTGCAAGTCTTCCAGTCCATGAACAGCTCGCCCAATGCCCGTCTGGTGCACAGTGCCGAGCTGGGTGAAGGCATGGCCGCTGCTGTGTGGACCAACCACCACGATGCCCGTGAGTATGAAGCACCGACGCACCACACCTTGTCGTGCTATATCTCCGGCGGCACCGGTACTTTCAGACGCGAGCAACCGGGCGCCAAGGGCTCACCGGGCAAGCTCTGCGTGCTGCCCGCCGATCATCAATCGGCGTGGGTGATCAATGGCGAAATACGCCTGGCCCATGTGTATGTCAGCCAGGAGCAATTAGCCCTGGGCTGCATCGCCCTGCTCGACCGCGAACCCCGGGAGATGCAATTGCGGGAACTGACCTTTCAGGATGACGAACAGCAAACCCGCCGCTTTCATCAACTGATCCAGACCAACTGGGACGAGCCCGCCGAACGCCTGCTCACCAGCAGCCTGGCCAGCGCCCTGCTCGACCATGCCGTACTGACCCAGGTGGGGCTGCGTGACGGGCTGCAACTCAAGGGCGGGCTGGCGGCCTATCAGCGCCGCCAACTGGTGGAATACATCGAGCACCGGCTGGCCGAACCGCTGAACATCGGCCAGTTGGCAGCGCAGTGCGCGCTATCGCCTTACCACTTTGCCCGCATGTTCCGCGAAAGCTTTGGCGTACCGCCCCATCAATACCTGCTGGCCCGCCGCCTGGCCCGCGCCCGCGACCTGCTGCGCAACAGCACACTGGCGTTGGGCCATGTTGCACTGGCCTGTGGCTTCGCCAGCGCCAGCCACTTCGCCAACCGCTTCAAGCAAAGCCTGGGCGGCACGCCGGGGGAGTTTCGGGCGGTGTTCAGGTAACCCTGGCGGCCTTAGAACTCCAGAGTGCTGGAAAATGTGAGTTGCCGCGCATCGCCAATCGAGACGAAGGTGCGGCTGGCCGCCGAGGTGTAGTAAGTGCGGTCGAAAAGGTTTTTGACGTTGACCTGGAATTTGACCTTTTGCCCCTCAACCTTGGTGTCGTAGGTGGCAAAGGCATCGGCCACGGTGTAACCCGGCAGATCGAAGTCGTTCAGGGCATCCCCCGCCCGTTCGCCCACATAGCGCGCGCCTGCGCCAACGCGTAGCTTGTCACCGCCCACGATGCTGCCAAAGTCATAGACCGCCGACAGCGAACCGCTGTTCTTGGCCACGTTCTGCAGACGCATGCCCTGGTAGGTGGTGTCTTTGGTCACCTCGGCATCGGTATAGGCATAGCTGCCGATCAGGCTCCACTGGTCCGTCAACTGGCCGCTGACGTCCAGTTCCAGGCCCCGGGAACGAACTTCACCCGCGGCCGAATAGGCGGTGACATCGTCCACCGTGGAGGACACCAGCACATTGCGCTTTTTGATGTCGTACAAGGCCAGGGTGCCAGTGATACGGCCCGGGATATCCAGCTTGGCCCCCAGTTCCCAGGATTTTGACTGCTCCGGTGCGATGGAGGAGTCCAGTACCACGCCGCCCGTCAGCGGAGCGATCGAGGAGTTGGGCTTGAACGATTCGGTGTAGCTGCCATAGAACGACAGTTCATCGGTGTAGCGGTATACCAGCCCGGCCCGCGGGATCCATTTCACCCCGTTGGTATCGGTACTGGCCTTGAACGGAATGCTTTTGCCCGCCAGTTGGTCGTACTTCTGAAAGCGTGCGCCCGCCACCAGAATCCATTGGTCGGTGAGGTGGATCGAGTCCTGGGCAAACAACGAGTCGCTGCGCAGCAAGTCGGTCTGGTTGCTGTCACTGGCGCTCACGGTGGTACCGGCGACTTCATTGCCGTACACCGGGTTTTCGTAATTGAACGTGGACTGGCTGTCCTGGCGGATCAGCTCGGCGCGATAGATTTTGCGGTATTCGTCGTCCACGCCAAACACCAGGTCATGCTGCATGCCAGCGGCCTGAACCTTGCCCTGCAAGCTGAAGGTGCTGAAACGGTCGGTGGTGATGGCACCTTTGGTGCCGTCCATTTTGCGCGTCAGGGTGCCGTCGGAGTTGACCTTGGTAACCCGAACCTGGCTGGCGTCGTAGGTTTCGCGGTTCCAGCTGTAGCCGAAATGGGCTTTCCAGTCGTCGTTGAGGTCGTGATCGACTTCAAGGCGGTACAGGTCCGAGCGCCCTTCCATATTGTTGAACGGCTCGTCCAGGCGGCGCGTGGCCGGAATGTCCAGCGGATGGTTGGTCGCCGGATTGATGGCCGTGCCACGGTCGAAGGGGGTCAGGAACTCGCGGTGTTCGTACGCCAGCAGTACTTGGGTGTTGTCGCCATACCAGGCCAGCGACGGCGCGATCAGGGTTTCGCGATGCACCCCAAAATTGCGCCAGTAATCTTCATCTTCATGGTCGATGATCATCCGGTAGGCCAGCCCCGAGTCACCCAGCGGGCCGGTGCTGTCGAGGCTGCCACCGCCGCCGTTTTTACCCGAACCGTAGGTTGACCCACGCACCGTCACCGCGTTGTACTGCTCCAGCTGCGGCTTTTTGCTGACCACGTTGACGACACCACCCGGATCTTGAATCCCGTAGAGCAACGAGGCCGGCCCCTTGAGCACTTCGACCCGTTCGGTGGTAGCGTTCATCGCCCGGCCCTGCACCAGCGGCATACCGTCGCGCATGATCGAACCGTCACGGTTGTCACCAAAGCCGCGCTTCATCACCGAGTCCTGGGTACTGCCCAGCGTGTTGCCCTGGGTGATGCCGCTGACATTGTTCAGGGCATCATCCAGATTGCGCGGCGCCTGATCGCGAATCACCTGGGCGGCAACCACATTGATGGTTTGCGGCACTTCCATGGATGAGCCCGTGCCGCGCATCACCGAAGTGGTGGCTGGCGGCTGGTAGCTGGTGTCGGTTGTGGCCAGCGAGGTAATGCTGGTGGCCCCCAGGTTCAGGGCGCCTGCGGTGGGCTGGGGTTCGAGGGCAAAGGTGTTGGCGTCGGTACGCCGCCCATTGAAGCCAGACTGTGCGAGCAACTGCTGCAAAGCCTGCCCGGCGCTCATGCGCCCCTTGATCGCCGGAGCCTGAAGGCCAAAGGGGGCTTCATCGGTGTAGACCACGCTCAGACCAGTCAGCCGGGAAAAGTCGTTGAGCGCCTGGGGCAGAGGTTTCGCCGGCTGGTTGAAATCGAACAAGGCTTCGGCCTGCTGTTGCGGCGCCTCGGCAGCCATGGCCGCATAAAGCGGGTTTAGCGCCAACCCGGCCATCACGAATGCAGAAGCTCCCAACCACTGTTTCACCGAACTTGCCCTGGACTTCATGCTCATGACCTGTGTGTTGACCTGATACGGAATACGAATTTTTCGCATTTTCAAGCACTACACGGATGGGGCCGGGGTTTACCTCACCACGCAATGAAAAAAAATCCGCGATGCCGCCACAGACCGCCTGTGGGAAAACGGTGGGAGCAAGCCCGCTCCCACAGGGATATGTGGAGGGCGCGTCAACGCAACACAATCAGTCCTAACACACTGTGCTGCTCAAATCCGAGCACGCCCTGCAACGAATTGAGCACGGCTTGCGGGTCCTGGCTGGGGAAACTGCCGCTGATCTTCCTGGCACCCAACTGGCTGTTGAGCAACACAATCTGCCCCGGGTAATAACGCCTGAGATCGGCCACGACATCAGCCAGCGGGGTTTTGTAATAGCTCAACCAGCCCGAGCGCCAGCCCAGACGGCTCTGGCTGTCAACGTGATGCACTGCATCGGTAACCCCAGCGTCGTAGGCAATTTGCTGATCGGCAGTAAGAATCTGCTGAGCCGAATCCTTGCCAGCCTTGACCCCTACCCGCCCGGACAACACCGTGACTTGCGCCCCGCCCGGTTGCAGGCGCACCTCAAATTCGGTGCCCAGGACCCGCGCTTCACCGCCGTCGGCATCTACCACAAAGGGCGCGCCGGTATGGGTGACGTGAAAGAAGGCCACGCCTCGGCGCAATTGCACATGGCGTTCACCACCACTGAAGTTCACCGCAATGGCGCTGTCGGCATCCAGCGTGACCTGCGTTTGATCGGCCAGCAGCACAGTGCGCACTTGCCCAGGCGCGCTCACATAGTCAGCGCCCAGATCGTCCACCCAGCGCGCCGGTTGCCAACCGGCAAATACACCGACCATCAGCAGCAGGCATGCAGCAATGGCCAACCCACCGGCCCAATGCCGCAGGCGACCGCGCCGGGATGTATCCATAGCCGACAGATAACGCTGAAGGGCCAGCGACTCTTCGTCAGCCAGGGTACTGGCCGCCACTTCACTCAGCTCCCACACCACCTGCGCCTGGGCATAGGCCTCGGCATGGGCAGGGTCAGCCTGCAGCCAGCGACTGAAGGTGGCCTGATCGCCACTGTCGGGCCGGTCGTGCAGCACACTGAGCCAGTCCAACGCGGCACGCTCTTGCTCGGCTGTCACGGCAACTCTCGAATGGCGGTTCACAATGCTGTCCCTGATGGCGGCTCACGCAGACTGGCCTTGCAGGCCTCCAGGGCACGCATCATGTGTTTTTCGACAGCACTTTGCGACACGCCCATGACCTTGGCGATCTCGGCATAGGTGCGACCGTGAATACGGTTGAGCAAAAAGATATGCCGCGTGCGCTCGGGCAGGCTGCGCAATGCCGCCTCGACCTGGCGCAAGTCATTTCCGGCTTCCAGAGCGGCCTGGGGCTCGCAGCTTCTGGCGTCCGGTTCAGGCTGCCAGTGATGGCTGACCCGCTCGCGCGTACCTTCGCTGCGCAAATGGTCGATGGCGATATTGCCCGCACAGCGCAGCAGATAGGTGCTCAGCTCTTCAACCTGCACCAACGGCCGCCGCCAAAACCGCAAAAACAAATCCTGCACCAGATCAGCGGCCGTAGCCCGGCAGCCCACGCGGCGGCTCACCAGCGCTTCCATCTGCGGACGTTGGCTAAGAAACACCTGCAGGAAATGCGCTCGTCCCTGGCGCGGTTCGCTGGTAGGGCCATCCTTGAATTCGGGTGGGGTCATGGAGATCGATGCGCAGGCAAAAGGAAAGCGATACTAATGATAAATATTCTCATATGCAAAAGCAGATGACGGGCTGCGCGACCGCCCTTGATAAGTGGTGATTGCTCAATGCATAAAGCCACCCCTACAATGCGAACAATTCTTGTTCTCTAAAGCGTTATTCAGCGCAGCCGGAGTGGTCGTTGTCGCAGTCAAACACCGTCGAGGTTCTGTATCAGGACCACCACAGCTGGCTCACGGGATGGTTACGGCGCAAGCTCGGCTGCCCGCAGAATGCCGCCGACCTGGCCCAGGACACTTTCATGCGGCTGCTGACCGCCCGCGAAACCCCGGCCCCTGGCGAACCCCGGGCGTTTTTGACCGTGGTCGCCAAGCGCGTGCTGTTCAATCACTATCGCCGCCAGGATCTGGAGCGCGCCTACCTGCAGGCCCTGGCTGACCTGCCCGAACAGGTTGCCCCCAGTGAAGAAGAACGCGCAATCATTCTGCAAACCCTGATGGAGCTCGATCAATTGCTCGACGGCCTGCCTTCCCCGGTCAAACGCGCCTTTTTACTGGCTCAGGTCGATGGCCTGGGCTACGCCGAAATTGGCGCTCAACTGGGTATCTCGATTGCCACGGTCAAACGTCATTTGAGCAAGGCAGCCCTGCGTTGCTACTTCGCCCTGTGAACGGTGCCTTCAATGCACCGCCCGACATCGGCACGGCGGTGGCCGAGCAAGCAGTCAGCTGGCTGGTCGAAATGCAGGGCGGTGCGCTCAGTCCCAGGCGCCAGCAGGCCTGGGAGCAATGGTTACACGCCCATCCTGAACACCAGCGGGCGTGGGAGCATATCCAGCGCATCAACCAGCGCTTGCGCGGTTTGTCGTCGCCACTGGCCCATGCCGCCCTGAACGCGCCCAAAAGCAGCAGCCGCCGTCAGGCATTGAAGCTGTTGCTGCTTTTAGGCGCAGGCTCGGCATTGACCTGGGGCCTGCGCGAGCAGTTGCCCGTCAACCCGCTGCTGGCAGATTTCAGCACACCGGTAGGCCAGCGGCGCAACCTGCAGTTGCATGATGGCAGCCAGCTCCAGCTCAACACCGCCAGCGCGGTGGATGTGAAATTCGATGCCCAGCAACGAGTCATCCGCCTGCTCGAAGGCGAAATGCTGCTGACTGCCGCCCGGGATTCTCGCCCACTGCTGGTGCGTACCGCCCAAGGCACCGTGCAACCCCAGGCGGCGCGCCTGAATGTGCGCCAATTTGGCGACCGCACTGAAATCGCCGTGTTCGAGGGCCGGGTTGCGTTGATGCCAACGACGCATACGGGTAGTGCATTGTGGGTTGAGCCGCACCAGCAACTGAGCTTCACCCGCCTGGCCTGGAACACCCCGCGCCCTCTGGATGCGGGGAGCGGTGCGTGGACCGACGGCATGCTGGTTGCTGCGCATATGCGCCTGGCGGATTTTCTCGTCGAACTGGGCCGCTATCGCCGGGGCCAGCTCAACTGCGACCCAAAAGTCGCCGACCTGCTGATCTCCGGCACCTACCCGGTGGACGACAGCGAACGCGTGCTGGACCTGCTTGCCGTCAGCTTGCCAGTGCGAATCAAGCGCTTTACCCGCTATTGGGTAACGGTTGAAGCGCGGGTGTAACGGCTCTGTGCAAACGGACGTGTTGTAGCAGCGAGCTTGTTGTGGGAGCGGGCTTGCTCGCGATGGCAACAACGCGGTCTGCCAGTCACACCACGGCGATCCAATCGCGAGCAAGCCCGCTCCCACAAAGGGTGTGCATTTTATTTTCAAAAAATGTGAGCCGATTTCGGATCTGGCGTGACAGAGAAGGTAAGCCACTTCGATTCTCATCCCCACAGGATCCCTCATGCCCGCTCAGCCCTTCCGCCTCACGTCCCTGGCCCGTTTGCTATTAGGTGCCAGTTTGAGTTTCAGCGTCCTGCCGATGGCGCTTGCCGACACCAAGGCTTACCACATCGCACCGTCATCGCTGGAAAACGCTCTCAACCAATTCGGACGCGAAGCCGGGGTGCTGATTTCGTTCAGCTCCGCCGCCGCCAGCGGTATTCAGAGCAAGGGTCTGGAAGGCACCTACGATCCAGAACAAGGCTTGCAGGCCCTGCTTGAAGGCACAGGCCTGCAAGCCCGCGCTGAAGGCCAGGGGGCATTCAGCCTGCAACCGGCAACCACCTCGACAGCACCGGCAAGCATTGAGCTGGGCACTTCCAGCGTGGTCGGTGACTGGCTCGGCGACGCTGCGCAGACCGATGTGTTCGAACACCCCGGCGCCCGTGACGTGATCCGCCGCGAAGAGTTCGAACGCCAGGGCGCCACCAGTGCCCGCGAAGTGCTCAACCGCATCCCTGGCGTCAACGCTCCGGAAAACAACGGCACCGGCAGCCATGACATGGCCCTGAACTTCGGTATCCGCGGGCTCAACCCGCGCCTGGCGACCCGTTCCACCGTGTTGATGGACGGCATTCCCGTGCCCTTCGCCCCCTACGGTCAGCCGCAGCTGTCGTTTGCCCCCATCAGCATGGGCAATATGGATGCGGTAGACGTAGTGCGTGGCGGCGGTGCCGTGCGGTATGGCCCGCAGAACGTCGGCGGTATCGTCAACTTCGTGACCCGCGCCATTCCTGACGAACCGACTGTAAAAGTTGGCCTGCAAACCGAAACCAGCCCATCGTCCACCCAGGATGGCTTCAAGAAAACCGCCAACCTGCTGGCCGGCGGCACCGCCGACAACGGCCTCGGCGGCGCCCTGCTGTATTCCGGCGTACGCGGCGGCGACTGGCGCCAGCATAGCGACACACGCATCGACGACCTGATCCTCAAGGGCAACTATCAGATCGACGAAGCCAACAGCCTGCACGCCATGGCCCAATACTACGATGGCGAGGCCGATATGCCCGGCGGCCTGAGCACCGCGGCCTACAAGGCTGACCCGTATCAGTCGACCCGCCCCAACGACAAGTTCTGGGGCCGTCGCACCCTGGTCAACTTTGGCTATCGCTACCAGGAAGATCGCCGTGAATTCACCGTCAACAGCTTCTTCACCAAGACCCTGCGCAGCGGCTATCTGGACCAGGGCAGCTTCCTCTCGCTGTCACCGCGGGAATATTGGGTGCGCGGGATCGAAACCCGCATAGCCCAGGGCTTTGATCTGGGCAACAGCAGCCACGAAGTGGGCGCAGGTTATCGTTATATCAACGAAGCCGGCCATGAGTTGCGCTACCGCACGCCGATTGCCGCCAATGAACTGCCCACCACCAACAGCCGCAATGACCGCGACACCCGTGGTGCCACCGAAGCCCATGCATTCTTTATCGACGACAAGATCGACATCGGCAAATGGACCTTCACTCCCGGCATTCGCTACGAAATGATTGAACAACAGCAAACCAACTTGCTGACCAACGTCAAATACAAGGGCGACTACAACACTCCGCTTCCAGCCCTGAACGTGATGTACCACGTGACCGACAGCTGGAATCTGTATGCCAATACCGAAGGCTCCTTCGGCAGCGTGCAGTACAGCCAGATGCCCAATCGCGTTACCGGCGGCGAAGTAAAACCGGAAAAAGCGCGCACCTGGGAAATTGGCACTCGCTACGACAATGGCAACCTGCGCGCGGAGATCGGCGCATTTCTGATCAACTTCAACAACCAGTACGACAGCAACCAAACCACCGACACGGTGATCGCACGGGGCAAGACCCGTCATCAGGGCATCGAGGCCAGCGTCAACTACGCGCTGGATGGCCTGAGCCCGGTACTGGCGGGGTTCGACGTATACGCCACCTATGCCTACGTTGACGCGACCATCCGCGAAGATGGGCCGAACAAAGGCAATCGTGTGCCGTTCTCCTCGAAAAACAAAGGCAGCATCGGCGTCGGCTATACCGAGGGGCCGTGGAAAGCCAACCTGGACAGCACCTTCCAGAGCAACCAGTTCGCCGACAACGCCAATACCCGCGCCGAAAGCGCTGACGGCAGCACCGGTTTGATCCCAGGCTATATGGTCTTCAACAGCCGTGTGGGCTATGACTTTGGCCACCAGCTGTCCGACCTTAACGTGGCTGTGGGGGTCAAAAATATCCTCAACCACGAGTACTACACCCGCTCGTTTGACGACAACAACAAGGGCAAATACGTGGGCGAGCCACGCACGCTCTATGTACAAACCTCTGTCGCATTTTGATTTAAATTGGCTAAAGCCCGCACACGCGGGCTTTTCCTACAGGCAAAGACTGACACCGGTCACGACTTGAAAGACTTCCTGAAAATAGTGCTTGAAATATTTGCTCATCGGCCCAAACACTGTAACTGAGCGATGACGATGAACCTTTGTACACCCAAGGCCGTCAGACCTCACACGAGCACGCTTATATAAGGGAAGAACTATGCTTACTCACGTCTTTTCCGATAAACACATCGACAGTGACAAACGCACCCAGGACTGGGTCACCGCTACTGTTGAAGTCACGCTCGAACGCCATTTGGAAGATCTGACCCGGGTCGAGGTCCATCTCAGTGATGAAAATGGCGGCAAGTCCGGTCCCAAGGACAAACGCTGCAAAATGGAGGCTCGACCTAAAGGACACCAGCCAATTCTCGTATCCCACGACGCTGATTCACTGACCCAGGCTGTGGAGGGTGCTGCTCAAAAACTGGAGCACGCTCTGGAGCACCTGTTCGGCAAGCTGCGTGGCAAACGTACAGTGACCCTCGCCCCGGAAGGGTTTGAGGCAAAAGAGCCAAAGCAGACCGCTGATGACTTGCTTGAAGAAGAGTTCCTGGAGAAAGAAAAGGAACTCGACAAGATCAGCTGATTGAACGTCAATGAGGCACAAAAAAGGGCGGGCTTACCTTGGTAAGCCCGCCCTTTTTCATATGTAAAATCGACTTACAATTCCCCCTTCTCCACTTCCGGATGCTCGCCGGAACCGGCACCGGTCTTGCGATGAGGGTTCTCGATCTTCACCGACGGGAACTGCGAAGACGCATAGCGCACCACCAGAATGGCGAAGGCCAGCAACAGGATCGCCCCGGTCAGGTACACCACTCCCATGTCTGGCGGGTTGTGATGGGACACATTGGAAATCAGCAAGCGGGTCAGCGCCGTGATCGCCACATAAATCAGGAAGCGCACGGGCATGTGGTTGGTCTTGAAATAAATCCCGACCATTGCCCCCAGCTCGAGGTAGATAAACAGCAGCAGGATGTCATCAATCGTGATGTTGCCCTTCTCCACCATTCCCAGGAATTCCATCACCGCCGCCCAGGCAGTGACCGCGCCAATGGCAAACAATGCCAGGTAATGGAAGGTTTCGACGAACAGGTTGCCCATCGACTCGGCCAGTTCATGAACCTGGCGACGTAGCTTCTCAGCTTTGTTAACTCTCACGATGCAGCTCCTTGAATCGACTCGAACGGATCATCCGCGATGCACATGACGCTTTTAACATGCAGAAAAAAGGCCATGTGGCAGCCTGATGCTGCTCACTTAAGATGATGGCGGGCGGCAATTAGACACGTCGGGCGCCCGCTGCGCCTATCAATTACAGCTAGAGTGAAAAAGCCGCTATTCAAATCCCGATGATTGGCTTATCCTTTTAGCTGTATATAAATACAGTAATCGCTAGATAATTTACGTGAAGGCATATGAGGTGGTAAATGGCCGTCGAAGTGGTATACCGCAGCAGCCGAGATCTGGAGCGTTTGTTCATGGATAAAGCCGAAGCTGACCGTCATGACAAAATGCTGGAACTGGCAGAGTTGCTGGCCGAAGTGTTGCAAAAAGCTGTGCCGTCCCTGAACGAGCAGCAAGTCGAAGAAGCCGGTATCTACATGGCGAAAAATCGCGATGTGTTTGCCAAGGCATTCAAGAGCCAGCCGGACGCCCTGTCCGAGTTGCTGGTCGACAGCGAGTAATCGCCCCCGGTTCTCGCTTGACTCTCCCCTACGGGGCAGCCTCTACCCTCAAAGGCCCCCTTTGAGGTTGGCGTCATGATGAGCAAGCGAGTACTGGTGATTCTCGGTCACCCCGGCACGAACAGTTTCTGTAGCGCACTGGCAGACAGCTACATAACTGCCGCCAAGGATGCCAGTCATGAAGTACGCATCATGCGCCTGGGCGCCCTGCGCTTCGACCCGGTGCTACGCGAAGGCTATCAGGAAGTCCAGGCACTGGAGCCTGACCTGCTCCACGCCCAGACCAACATCCTCTGGGCCGAACACCTGGTGCTGGTCTACCCGATCTGGTGGGGCGGAATCCCCGCATTGCTCAAAGGCTTTTTCGATCGCATCCTGCTGCCCGGTTTTGCCTTTCAATACCGCAAGGGCAAGGCTTTCCCCGACAAGCTACTGAAAGGCCGCAGCGCGCACCTGCTGGTGACGATGGACACCCCGCCGTGGTACTACAGATGGGTGTACCGCATGCCGGGGTTGCATCAGATACGCAAAACCACACTGGCGTTTTGTGGCATAAAACCCACCGCCACCCTGACGTTTGGCCCCATCCTGAACGCCACGCCCCATCAAAGAGACGCCTGGCTTCTAGAGGCACGCAAGCTCGCCACTCGATAATTCGGCGGGCGGCGATTAAAAGGACTTTTCATGTACATCGGCAAAGCCGCCCAATTGTCGGGCACCACCGTCAAAAGCATTCGCCACTACGAAGAAATCGGCCTGTTACCTGCACCGCAACGCCGTGGCGCTTATCGCATCTACAGCGAGCAAAGCGTTGAACTGCTGACATTTATCAAATGCGCGCAACAGCTGGGCTTCAAGCTCAAGGAAATGCAGGCCATCCTTGATCAACACCGCGGCCAGACGCTGCCATGGGCGGTCGTGAGCAACGCCATCGCCCGCAAAAAACACGCCGTAATGAATCAGATCGAAGCATTGCAACAGGTGCATGCGGGGTTGGAAGAGTTTGAAACACGCTTTGCCATGGAAGGCCCGGAACTGGACCTGGCCTGTGTTCAGTCCTTGGGGTACAACAATTGATGAGCCAGCTCGTCCGAAACCCGTGCCGGTGAACGCTTTTCGGCCTGGGCGTGAGCATAGATGCCGGTCAGGCGCTGACTGATCTGCAGCAACTGCTGGTTGATGGCCTCGGGGGCGGCACCTTCATGGGTCAAGGCCATATAGATCAGCCCGCCGGAATTGATGACGTAATCCGGGGCATACAAAATCCCCCGCCGCTCGAGCTGATCGGCCACTTGTAGATTGGTCAGCTGGTTATTGGCACACCCGGCCACAGCCGAGCAGCGCAGTTGCGCGACGCTGTGCCAGTTCAATACGCCGCCCAGACCACACGGCGCAAGAATGTCGCAGGGTGTGCTGAGCAAGGCTTCGCAGGCAATCGGGTGCGCCCCCAGTTGCTCCATGGCCAGGCGCACTTTGCCGGGGTCGGTATCGCAGACCAGCAATTCGGCGCCCGCAGCATGCAGCTGTTCGGCCAGCGCGTAACCCACTTTGCCCAGGCCCTGCACCGCCACCCGCAAACCTTCGAGGTTGTCGCTACCCAATCGCGACGATGCGGTGCTGCGAATGCCGGCAAAAACCCCCATGGCCGTATGCGGCGAAGGATCCCCCGCAGCAGTGGTGCTGGTGACATGCCGGGTGTGCTGGGCAATGCAGTCCATATCGGCAGTGGAGGTGCCGCTGTCAATTGCCGTGATATAGCGCCCGTCCAGTTGGTCCACACAGCGACCAAAAGCCTCAAACAGCGCCGCGCGACTATCAACGTGGGCCGCACGCACCACCACCGCCTGCCCCCCTCCAACAGCCAGCCCTGCCAGCGCGGCTTTGTAGCTCATGTCTTGGGCCAGGCGGATGGCATCACCGACTGCACTTTCGTCATTGGGGTAAGCAAGATAACGACAGCCCCCCAGCGCCGGCCCCAGGCGAGTGTTGTGGATGGCTATCACGGCTTTAAGGCCTGTAACGGGGTCTACACTAAGGTGCAGCGACTCGAGCTGAGCGCTTTGCATAAGAGCAAACATCATCAGGCCCTCGAACGATTATGGGTAAACGCCAGTATAGGTGGCGCCAGAAAATTCGTTGAAGAGCTCAGGAATAAGCCTGCGCGGTTTTCAGGGTTTCGGACATATCCCGGCGGGATAGGGTTCTGTGGGAGCAGGCTTGCTCGCGATGCAGGCAATGCGGTTATTACGCAAGACCACGTTGATTCGATCGCGAGCAAGCCCGCTCCCACACACAGAGTGAAGTCAGGCAGGCGTGTCAGGCTGATTGGCCGGATGCGCCAGGATAAAGGCCGGGTGTTGCTCAGCCAGCGCTGCCACTCGGGCAATGCGCGGGTACGCCGCCATTGGCACGCCAAAACGCTGCGCCGCGTACAGCTGAGGGATCAAATACACATCCGCCAACCCGGGCTGCGCGCCAAAGCAGTAACCTTCGTCACCGATCAACTGCTCGATGGCTGCCAGCCCTTGGCCGATCCAGTGACCGATCCACTCCACCACCTGCTCCTCATCCTGCCCCAACTGGCGCAGGCGATTGAGCACGCTGACGTTGTGCAACGGGTGGATATCACAAGCAACCAGAGCCGCTACCCCCCGTTCATGAGCGCGGGTGGCGAGGTCAGCGGACAGCAACGCCACCTGGGGATAGCGCTCTTCAAGGTACTCGATGATTGCTGGCGACTGGGTCAAGACGCAGCCTTCATCGGTACGCAAGGCCGGCACGCGGCCCTGCGGGTTGATGGCCAGATACGCCGGCTGACGGTGTTCACCGCCAGCCGGTACGAGCAGATTGACCGGCACCGCCTGATAATCCAGCCCTTTCAGGGCCAGCGCGATACGCACCCGGTAAGACGAGGTTGAGCGGTAATAGGTGAAGAGTTCCATGACCCGCTCCTTTTAGCGCGCGGCAACAACCTTGCCCCGGCACTCGCCAAAACCGATGGAAGCATGGCCTTCACGGGCGCAGCGGGCACGCAGGATGATTTCGTCACCATCCTCCAGAAATTTACGCACTTCGCCTGAAGCCAGTTCTATCGGGTGTTTACCGCCCTCGGTGATTTCCAGCAGGCTGCCCAGTTGCGAACGGGCCGGGCCCGACAAGGTGCCCGAACCGAACAGGTCACCGGACTGCAACTGGCAGCCGTTGACGCTGTGGTGAGCCACCAGTTGGGCCGCGGTCCAGTACATGTTCAGGCTGTTGCTCAAGCCCAGACGATGGGCTGGCAGGTTCTGCTCACGCATCGCCTCGGTCAGCAGCAGCACTTCAAGTTCGATATCCAGCGCGCCATTGGCCTGATCCCTGGTATCGAGCAGGTAAGCCAGTGGCTGTGGATCACCCTCAGGACGGGCCGGTTGCGCGCGACGGAATGGTTCCAGCGCCTCGGCACTCACCACCCACGGCGAGATACTGGTGATAAAGCTTTTGGACAGAAACGGGCCCAGCGGCTGGTATTCCCAGGCCTGGATGTCCCGTGCCGACCAGTCATTGAGCAGGCAGAAGCCGGCAATGTGCTCTGCAGCTTCGCTGACCGGGATGGCATCGCCCATGTCATTGCCTTTGCCAACCCAGATGCCCAGTTCCAGTTCGTAGTCCAGGCGGGCGCACGGGCCAAAAGTTGGCTCGGTCTGCCCGGCAGGCAAGGTCTGGCCTTTAGGGCGCCGAACTTCGGCACCGGACGGGCGAATGGTCGAGGCGCGCCCGTGATAGCCAATCGGCACATACTTGTAGTTGGGCAGCAGCGGGTTGTCCGGGCGGAACAGCTTGCCGACGTTTTTGGCGTGCTCAATGCCCACATAAAAGTCGGTGTAGTCGCCGATTTTGGCCGGCAGGTGCATCTGGCAATCAGCTGCCAGTGGCAGCAGGCGGGAACCCTGGGCTTCGATTTTGCCGCGCAGGGAACTGCCCTCCCCCAGCAGTTCCTGCAAACGCTCGCGCAGGGCAACCCGGGCGCCCCGATCCAGGGCAAAGTAGCTATTCAACGCCCCGCCCAACGAAGCCTCTACGGCTATCTTGGCCTGACCTTCAAACAGCCCCGCTGCCAGCCCGGCTTCCAGGTCGAAAATGGCATCGCCAATAGCCACCCCGCTACGTGGCGCCGAGCCATCAATGCTGAAAATGCCCATGGGCAGGTTTTGCAGGGGGAAGTCGCTGTGGCCGTTGGCGGAGGCGATCCAGCTGCGGGTCAAAGTGGACTGGGTCATGGGTTATCTCCGGTTCGGGGTGAAGGTCACGGGCAGCGTGGCCCAGCAAGCGTCGTAGTTCGATTGCAGCTGCGGGCACTCCAGAGCGAACCGGCTGGGGCGCAACACCTGGCTGGTTTCGAACATAAAGGCCATGGTGTTTTCGATTTTGCTGGGTTGCAGCTGGGCCGCAATGGCTTTGGTACAGGTTTCGCCGTCCGGCCCGTGGGCGCTCATGCAGCTGTGCAGCGATGCACCGCCGGGCAGGAAGCCTTCGGCCTTGGCATCGTAACTGCCCTGGATCAGGCCCATGAATTCGTTCATCAGGTTGCGGTGGAACCAGGGTGGCCGGAAGGTGTTTTCAGCCACCATCCAACGCGGCGGGAAAATCACGAAATCGAGGTTGGCCAGGCCCGGTACGCTGGTAGGCGAAGTCAAAACAGTAAAAATCGATGGATCGGGATGATCGAAGCTGACAGTGCCGATGGTGTTGAAGCGGCGCAGATCGTATTTGTACGGCACGTTGTTGCCATGCCAGGCCACTACGTTGAGCGGCGAATGATCCAGCTCGCAGCCCCACAACTCACCAAGAAATTTTTGCACCAGTTGCGTAGGGCGCGCACCGTCTTCGTAGTGGGCGAGCGGAGTCAGAAAGTCGCGAGGGTTGGCCAGGCCATTACTGCCAATCGGCCCCAGATCAGGCAGGCGCAGCGGTGCACCATGGTTCTCGGCAACATAGCCACGGGCCTGCGGGTCGAGCAACTCGACACGAAACTTGAGACCGCGAGGGATGACCGCGATCTCCAGAGGCTGCAGATCCAGACGCCCCAGTTCGGTACAAATGCGCAAACGCCCCGACTCGGGAACCAGCAACATTTCGCCGTCGGCATTGAAAAACACCCGCTGCATCGAAGTATTGGCGCAGTAATGGTAAATGCTGATGCCCGAGGGTTTATCCGACCCGCCATTGGCCACCATGCCCACCAGACCGTCGATAAAGTCCGTAGCCTCGGCAGGAATCGGCAGCGGGTTCCAGCGCAAGCGATTCGGCGTCACCGGGCCCAACGGGCCACCAGCCAGTTGCCGCTCCAGTTTGACGAACGCCGGATGGTTGGCTGACGGCTGGATGCGGTACATCCACGTACGCCGCGCCTCGCTGCGCACCATGGTGAACGCAGTTCCGGAAAACAATTCGGCGTACAGACCGTAGGGGGCTTTTTGCGGGGAGTTCTGACCCACCGGCAGGGCGCCGGGCAATGCTTCGCTGCTGAATTCGTTGCCAAACCCGGACAGATAGCCAAGACCTGACAAAGGCGAATCGACGTTCATGGAGCCTCCAGCATGGAGAAGGCAGATGACTGCGCCCTGCGCTGAAGGCATTTGCGCGTCGCTGCGTTATTTTTATCGTAATTCAATTACGCATAACGTAATTTGATTGGTAACAAGCGTCAAGCTATAAAGACGCCCATTCGTCCCGAGATATAAACACTTCCATGGAAAAGCCCCGCAGCAGCAACGACAGCACCGGCAAGCAAAAAGTGCGTTCGGCCGAGGTCGGCACTGACATCCTCAAGGCGCTGGCCGAGCTCTCACCCTCCACGTCGCTGTCGCGCCTGGCCGAACACGTGCAAATGCCCGCGAGCAAGGTGCATCGCTATTTACAGGCACTGATTGCCAGCGGGTTTGCCGAGCAAAATGTCGCCACTAATCATTACGGTTTGGGGCGCGAGGCGTTGCGTGTGGGACTGGCTGCGCTCAACAGCATGGATGTGCTCAAGGTCGCCAGCCTGCCCCTGGCCGAACTGCGCGACGACTTGAACGAAACCTGCTTTTTGGCGGTGTGGGGTAACCAGGGCGCGACCGTGGTGCATATTGAGCCGGCGGTGCGGGCGGTCACGGTGGTGACCCAGCTGGGCTCGGTATTGCCATTGCTGAGCTCATCCACGGGGCTGGTGTTCAACGCTTTTTTACCGGATCGCGAAACCGCCGACTTGCGCGAACTGGAGTTCAAGACTGATCAGGTGCATCCGCTGCAAACACCTGCAGCCTACGTCGCACTTTGCAGTCAAATCCGCCAGCGCGGCCTGCACTTCGTCCATGGTTTGCTGATGCCTGGCGTCGATGCCTTGTCGGCCCCGGTGTTCAATGCGACCGGTCAGGTGGCGGCCGTACTGACAGTGGTTGGTCCCACCTCCCTGTTCCACGCCGATGAAAACGGGCCCGCAGCCAAACGCTTGTTGGCCGCGAGCCAGGCCATCAGTTGGCGGATGGGTTATCAGCCAGCCTGACAGCTCATTGTTTTAGACCATCCACTCGTATTTGGCCTCATCGAGCAGGTCTTTCATCATCTGCTCGATGTCGGCCATGGACGGTTGATCCACTCGCAGGCTATCATCGAATGTCCAGGACCGGGAAAACACCCCCGACTCCCAGTCATCATGGGCCTGCACAGCGCCCCACTCCAGCGTATCCACACCCAGGCCGAGCAGGCTCTGACTGTACGTCAGGGTCTGGTCAACGATGTTATTCACCGTATTGAGATAGATGCTTCTGCAATCCAGGCCCTGGGGCTGGAGTCGCTCGTCAAGAAACGAGCGCACACGCTCGATCACTTCTGCGCTGGGTTTGAGGCTGAAGTTGTTGATCGGCGATGCGGGTTTTTCATTACGGGTCATGGTGAACCTCCTGTCAGTGCTCCAGGCCCATCCGGCGTCGTGCACGGTTCAAGTCGACCTGGAGAGTCCGTGTGAAGGCTCATTCAACACCGGGACGACAGCAGGTGTGCGGCACATAGTTACCGCACAAGGACTGTTGCCGTAGCTGTAATACAGATTGTCCCAAACCGGGCTTACTCCGCTGCGGGCCAGCCCTTAAGCTTGCCGGACTTCGCAACACGGACACGCATCGAGTCGCATCGACTCTGCTCTCCCCGATTTACCCTGACGTTGATTTGTAGCTCCTTGATGAACGTCTTCCTTGGCCGCTGTTTTACAGCGGCCTTTTTTATGGTGCCCGAAAAAATCTGTGGGAGCGGGCTTGCTCGCGATGGCATCGACACGGTTTTCCAGTAAGACCGAGTTGAGTCAATCGCGAGCAAGCCCGCTCCCACGGGGTATGTGGCGGGTTTAAGAACTAGAACACCATCGCCAGCAACGGCGCGGCAAACAGGTTAAGGATGCCGGTCAGCACCATCACCAAGCCTGCTACCGAGCCTTCCTCACTGCCCACTTCGCGGGCACGGCTGACCCCTGCGCCATGAGCGCCGATACCAAACAGGGCGCCCCGGGCCAGACTGCTGCGCAGCGGCAACCACTTGAGCAAAATACCGCCCAGCAACGCGCCAAACACACCGGTGAACATTACAAACACCGCCGTGAGCTCAGGTACGCCACCCAGATCCTGTGCCAGCGGCATGGCAAACGGTGTGGTGATGGAGCGCGGCACCAGCGACATGGTCAATGAGGTGTCCAGCGCCAGCGCCCGGGCCAGCCAGAACGAACTGCCAATGGACGCCGCGCTGCCCGCCAGCATCCCCAGCAGCAACGCCACCCAGTGACGGGCCAGTAAATTGCGTTGCTGCCAGATCGGTACGGCAAAGGCCACCGTTACCGGCCCCAGAACCAGCATCAGCCAATGGGTATTGCTTGAGTATTCAGCATAGGCAGTGTGCAACGGCACGGCCACGGCTAGCAGCAAGGCCGGGACCAGGATCAGCGGAGACAACAGGTATCGCCCGGTACGCCGGTACAGCCAGCGGCTGAAGGCGTAGGTCAACAGCGTGAACAGCAGCCAGAACATGGGCATCAGTTCAAACTTCATGACGCATCCTCCAGCGGCACACCGCTTCCACAGTAAACGCCGTCACCACCATCACCAGCAAGGTACTCACGCCAATGACCAACAGGATGCGCCAACCTTCATCACGCACGATTACACCGTAATCAAGCAGGCTCATGAGTGCAGGGATGAAAAACAACAGCATTTCGGCCATCAACACACCGGCCCCCAATTGCAGGGTCGCCGGTCTGACCCAGCCCAGGGCAAACGCCAGCAACAGCAGCGCCATGCCCACCACCCCGCCCGGGATCGGCAAGTGCCCCCAGGTTGCCAGCTGGCAGCCCAGAAAATACAGCGCCAACAAAACGGCCAGTTCACTGACCAACCGACCCAGGCGTTTTACATCGAAGCGTTTCATGTTGTTTCCATTTCAGACAGGTTTCCAGTTTAAAGAGCCTGCTAACATCCCGGAAACGAATTGTCAGACTTGTAGCCATTCCAAAATGGAATCACGCCAATGGAATTCAAACACCTGCGCACCTTTGTCGAAGTCGCCCGCCAGGGCGGTTTTACCCCCGCCTCCCACAGCTTGCATATCAGCCAGTCAGCGGTGAGCAAACAAGTGGCGCAGCTCGAGCACAGCCTCGGTACACCGCTGTTCGACCGCCTGGGTTCTCAGGTGCGGCTGACGGCAGCGGGCAATGTGGTGTTGCAGCGGGCCGAAGGCATGCTGCGCTTGCATCGGGAGTTGTTGAGCGAGCTGGACGACTTGAGCCAGATGACCCGGGGGGAACTGCGGGTGGGCCTGCCGCTGCTGGGCAGCAACACCCTGTTTGCCGGGCTGTTTGCCGAATACCGTCGACGCTACCCGAATATCCGGGTGCAGTTGCTCGAAGAAGGCAGCTTGAATATCGAACAGGCCGTTTTGAGCGGCGAACTGGAGCTGGGCGGCAGCCTGACCCCGAATAATCCCGCGTTTGCTTATCAGCCGTTTTGTGACGAGCCGCTGGATGTTCTGCTCCCGGCCGATCATCCACTGGCCGAGGGGCCCGGCGTAAGACTTGAGCAATTGGCTGATACGCCCTTTTTGCTCTACCAGCGCAGCTTTGTGCTCAACGATCGGGTGCTCAAAGCCTGCCAGCAGTCAGGCTTTACCCCCAACGAAGGCGGGCGCAGTGGCCAGGCGGATTTTCTGGTGGCATTGGTGGCTGCAGGCCAGGGCGTAGTGTTGCTGCCCAGTGTGGTCGCCCGCGGGCTGGTGCGCCCCGGGGTGGTGCGGCTCAAACTGCTCGCACCGGATGACTTGCGCTGGGATATCGCGTTTATCTGGCGTGATGGCGCGTATCTGTCACGGGCAGCCCAGGCCTGGCTTGAGCTGCTGCGTGAACGCCCGGTTACGGCTTCAGTGTTTTGATCAGTTCTGCAATCCACGGCTCGGAGTCTTCCTCCGGAGTCACCGTGACGCTGGAGTCCAAACGCAGCATCGGCAGCACTTCACGCACGCCAAGCTCGGCAAACAGTTCGCGCATTTGCTCACCACCGCCACAAAACGTGTCACCGTAACTTTCATCACCCAGGGCAATCACTGCCCCAGGCAGCCCGCGCCAGGCGCCTGGCAACTGGTCACGGATGGCGCTGTACAGTGGCACGAGATTGTCCGGCAGCTCGCCCATGCCCGTGGTCGAGGTCACCGCCAGCAGCGCTTCGGGAGCAAACGCCTGGAGATCGGCCAAAGTGGCGCGGGTATTGAGCAAAACCTCAAAACCGGCATCGGTCAGCAGTTGTTTCGCATTGCGGGCGACTTCTTCAGCGGTGCCGTACACCGAGCCGGAAAGGATGGCGACTTTCATCAATCTGATCCTGTAGCTGACTAAAAGCCTGGGATATTAACAGGTCTGGCAGCGATGCCTTACCATGCGCCCATCTGTATGCCTCTCTGGAGAACCACTCAATGATCAACGCCCGTTTATTACAACGCATGGTGGACGCGTCCCAGGACGGCATTGTCGTTGCCGAACAAGAAGGTGAAGACAACATCCTGATTTATGCAAACAACGCCTTTGAAACCCTCACCGGCTACAGCCGCGACGACATCCTCTATCAGGACTGCCGCTTCTTGCAGGCCGGCGACCGTGACCAGCAGGGCCTGCAATTGATCCGCGAGGCGATTGCCAGCGGTCAGCCCACCCGCCAGATCCTGCGCAACTATCGCAAGGACGGCACGCACTTCTGGAATGAACTGTCGATCACGCCGGTGTTTAACGAAAACGACAAGCTGACATACTTTATTGGCGTGCAAAAAGACGTCACCTTGCAGGTAAAGGCCCAGCAGCGGGTCGCCCAGCTCGAAGCCCGACTGGCCTCGGTTCAGGCTGAACTGCAGGCGCTCAAGGCGACGAGCGGATTAAACAAAACGTAGAAATTACGGTCTGATAGTCGCTGTGACGATTTTTCAGACACCTTTTCGAGCTTTATCCATGTCGCACGATGCCCTTTTGACTCAGGACGAACTGGATTTCATCCAAACGATGCACCAAAACCCGCTGTTGAATAAACGGGATGCGTCGTCGAGCCTGATGGTCAACGGGATGTCGCAAATCCGCGATTTGCTGACACGCCTTGCCGCCCATGAACAGGTCACCATCCAGGCACAAATTGCCAATCAGCAAATGAGTTTTCCGCTGCGCCTGGTTGAAGACGAATTCCATGCCCAGCATCTGCAACTCGGCGCCCCGAGCATCTTCGAAGACGGGCCAAAGGCGCGCCCCTGGCGCCTGTCACTGGCCGAGCCGGTGCCGCTGGAAAATATCCGCGGCAAGGCAGGTCATCTGTGGGTAACCGAACTGTCGTTCAAAGGCGTGCTGATTGAAATGCGTCACGACAGCCAGCCGCCACGCCAGTTTGCACAGTGGTTCAGCCCCGATGGATATGAGCGGATCAACCTGCGCGGCACCCTGGAGCGTAAAACGGAAACGGGCCTTTATGCCTACCGCCTAAGCCAGAGCGACAAGGGCGAAACCGAGCATCTGCGCCAGTACATCCTGCAACAACACCGCCTGGCGCACCCGGGCCTGCACGTCTGATCAACCGCCCGGCGTTGCCTTGAGTTCAGCATCCAGACGTTGATTGATCAGGCGTGACACACTCCCCAGGCAAGCGATGGATGAGTTCGCCAAGGCCTCCTGAACCACATCCGAGGCCTCACCTGCCAACGACACCGAGCAATTCAAGGTCTGTGCCAGGCGTGTCAGCCTGCGCTGGTGGGCCGTGTTCAATGCATGGTTGGCAAACAGCACAACGGCCCGGGGCTCCAGCTTCTGGCAAACCAGTGACAACTCTTCCAATGGCTGACCTATGGCCACAACCCTGACCACGCGGTCATTACGGGTCAGCAGCAAGCCCGCCACCAGCAACTCCAGCTCGCGGCACAACTCAGGCATCGCCACCACCAGCACGCACGGGCGGGCAACAGCGGCCTGCAATTGAAGGCGATGCTGTACCCGACCGCGCAAGAAGCCGTCCAGCAGCAGCCATTCACTGGTACGGCCAAAAGTATCCCGGGTCCCAAGCAGTTGCTGCCACAGCGGCAGGAAAATCCCCTGAAACACAACGTCAATCGGGTAGCTGGAGAAAATCTGCCCGTAAAGACGCTCCAATTCGGGTTCGTTAAAGTCCGTGAGGGCGCTGCCAATACGGGTTTGCCAGTCGCGGTACTCACTGCTGGCGGGTGCCGGGACATCGACGGAACTGTTGCTTGCTAGCAATTGCGCGACTTTGCTGACAGAAACCCCACGCTCAAGCCAGCCCATGACCTGACGAATCGTTCCAATATCGCTCACGGAATACAGACGATGCCCACTTTCGGTGCGTTTTGGTTCGATCAACCCATAGCGACGCTCCCAGGCACGCAGGGTTACCGGGTTGATTCCCGTCAGCCTGGCCACTTCCCGGATCGGATACAGACCCTGGCAATCATCAGCCTGGGCAATGGGCTCGAGTTCAGTAATCACAGGCATCGGCAGGACAACAATCAGAAAGGGTGACTGGATTCTACCCGTCAATCCAGACCCTGTGGGAGCGGGCTTGCTCGCGGTGCAGGCCACGCGGTCTGTCAGGTGAGCCGCGGTGATGCCCGCTCCCACAAACGGCGCTGTGTGTATTCAGGAACAATCCTTGCTTGTTTTTACGGACATGGCCCACCACCCCGGCGCCGTGTTTTGTGATTGCCCTACCCGGGCAGCATCAGCCTCATGGAGATACACAATGTCTACCTCCCCTGTCACATTGATGGTTGCGCGCCGTGTCGCCAAAGGCCGCTACCAGGAACTGATCGCCTGGCTGCACGAAGGCGAACAGCTGGCCACGGACTTTGCCGGCTACCTGGGCTCGGGCGTTCTGGCGCCGCCACCGGGCGACGACGAATTTCAAATCATCTTCCGCTTTGCCGACGAATCCACCTTGCATGCCTGGGAGCACTCCGTCTCGCGCAAGGCCTGGTTGCTGCGTGGCAGCGACCTCTTCGCCAACCCTTCCGAGCACCGGGTCAGCGGCATCGACGGCTGGTTTGGTAATACCGGGCAAAGACCGCCCCGCTGGAAGCAGGCAGTCGCCATCTGGCTGGCGTTCTTCCCGGTCTCACTCCTGTTCAACTTTGTATGCGCCCCCTTGCTCGGCGAGTTAGCCCTGTTGCCACGGGTACTGGTCAGTACCCTGGCCCTGACGCCGCTGATGGTTTACCTGTTTATTCCACTCTCTACCCACTTGCTGGCAGGTTGGCTGCACAGCACCCCAGGCAAACCCCTGCGCAGTGCTATCGCGACACCGCGCCACTAATCTCGGGCTTGGCCGTCAGGTCGCGGACACTGGTATAGTTTTGCCATTGCGCCGCGACTGTTTCCGGCTTTTGTGCACCGAGTACGTCATGCCCACTTCTACCGCACCGATTCTGATCACTGGCGCAGGCCAGCGCGTTGGCCTGCATTGTGCGCAGCAGCTGCTGGCCGACGGCTATCCGGTGATGTTCACTTATCGCAGTGAAAAACCCGGCGTGCAAATTCTCCGCGACCTGGGTGCCATTGCGCTGTTTGCCGACTTTTCGACCGAGGCCGGCATTCTCGATTTTATCGAACGGCTGAAAATACACACCGACAGCTTGCGGGCGATTGTCCACAACGCCTCGGCCTGGCTGGAAGAAACCCCACAGACAGAAACCAGCGCCTTTTTGCACATGTTCAGCGTGCATATGCTCGCGCCATATCTGATCAACCTGCATTGCAGCGAGCTGCTCAAACGCTCGAACCCTGCAGATATTGTGCATATCAGCGATGATGTAACACGCAAGGGCAGCAGCAAGCATATGGCCTATTGCGCAACCAAAGCCGGGCTCGACAGCCTGACCCTGTCATTCGCGGCTAAACTGGCGCCACAGATCAAAGTCAACGGTATCGCCCCGGCCTTGCTGATGTTCAACCCCGACGACGATGCGGCGTACCGCACCCAAGCGCTGGCCAAATCCGTGCTGGGCATCGAGCCCGGCGCCGAGGTGATTTACCGCAGCCTGCGCTATCTGCTGGACAACCCGTATGTGACCGGCACCACCCTGACCGTCAACGGCGGCCGGCATTTAAAATAATGCCGCCCCGCGAGGAAGTACTTAGATGAGCGCATCACTGCCTGAGCATTACCGCGAGATTCTTATTGGTTTAGGCGAAGACCCTGAGCGCGAAGGCCTGCTCGACACCCCCAAACGCGCCGCCAAAGCCATGCAATACCTGTGTCATGGCTACGAGCAGAGCGTGGAGAAAATCGTCAACGGCGCCCTCTTCGCCTCTGACAGTGACGAAATGGTGATCGTGGCCAATATCGAGCTGTACTCATTGTGCGAGCATCACCTGCTGCCCTTTATCGGCAAGGCCCATGTGGCCTATATACCGACGGGCAAGGTACTGGGGCTGTCGAAAATCGCCCGCATTGTCGACATGTTTGCCCGGCGCCTGCAGATCCAGGAAAACCTCACCCGGGAAATCGCGGACGCCATCGAAAGCGTCACCCAGGCTGCCGGTGTGGCCGTGGTGATCGAAGCCCAGCATATGTGCATGATGATGCGCGGCGTAGAAAAACAGAATTCGACCATGAACACCTCGGTCATGCTCGGCGCCTTCCGCGAACCGAGCACCCGCATGGAGTTCTTGCAACTGATTGGACGGAGCAAGTCGTAATGCCACAACTTCAGCCAGGAATGGCCCGTATTCGCGTCAAGGACTTGTGCCTGCGTACCTATATCGGCATCAATGAGGAAGAAATCCTCAACAAGCAGGATGTGTTGATCAACCTCACCATCCTCTACGCGGCGCAGGAGGCGGTGCGCGATAACGATATCGACCACGCGCTCAATTATCGCACCATCACCAAGGCCGTGATCCAGCATGTCGAAGAGAACCGCTTCGCCCTGCTTGAGCGCCTGACCCAGGAGTTGCTGGATCTGGTGATGGCCAACGACGCGGTACTGTATGCCGAAGTCGAAGTCGACAAACCGCACGCGCTGCGTTTTGCCGAATCGGTGTCGATTACACTGGCGGCGAGCCGTCAGACTGCAACCTCATAACCCCGGTGAACCCCATGACACCTCAAGAACAGCTTGAACTGGAGGCAGCCGCCTTTCGCCGCCTTGTCGCGCACCTGGACAGCCGCAAGGACGTGCAAAACATAGACCTGATGAACCTCTCGGGTTTTTGCCGCAATTGCCTGTCCAAGTGGTACAAGGCCGCAGCAGACGAGCGCCAGATCGCCATCAGCCTCGATGATGCACGCCAAGTGGTCTACGGCATGCCGTATGCCGAGTGGAAAGCCCAGTACCAGAAAGAAGCCAGCGCCGAACAGACGGCGGCGTTCACCCAAGGAAAAAAGCATGACTGATTTGAACACCCTGCGCGCCAGCCTCAACAGCGGCGAGCACGTTTTTGCCGATACCCTGGCGTTTATTGGCGCGCACTACGATTACCAGCCTCAGAGCTTCATCAACGGCGGTGTGGAAAACGCTGCAGGGCAAAATGAAGGTTCGTGCAAGACCCTGGGCCTGGCCCTGCTGGAAGGTTTGAGCGACCAGGAAACCCTGCTGGCTTTCGGCGAACACTACCGCTCGGTACTGGCCACGCCTGAAGGCACAGACCACAGCAACATTCGCGCACTGATTGCCCACGGCCTGGCCGGGGTCAAGTTCGAAGCCCAGCCGCTTACGCGCAAGGTGTAATACTGCAACTCATCGTGGGAGCGGGCTTGCTCGCGATGCAGGCGCCGATTTTTTTCAGTTACACCGCTGCGATCCCATCGCGAGCAAGCCCGCTCCCACAGGGCAGACACAAAAAAACCGGCCAAGGCCGGTTTTTTTGTTGAAGCAGGCTATCAGAACTGGGCGTTCTGCAGGCCGTCCAGGTAGCGCTCGGTGTCCAGCGCTGCCATGCAACCGGCGCCAGCCGAGGTGATGGCCTGACGATAAACGTGGTCCGCCACGTCGCCCGCAGCAAACACGCCTTCAACGCTGGTCGCAGTAGCGTTGCCTTCACGGCCGCCCTGCACAACCATGTAGCCGTCTTTAAGCTCAAGCTGGCCTTCGAACAACGAAGTGTTCGGTGTGTGGCCGATGGCGATAAATACGCCATCGACTTTCAGCTCGTCAAAGCTGCCGTCGTTGTTCTTCAGGCGCGCACCGGTCACACCCATGTTGTCGCCCAGCACTTCGTCCAGGGTCGCATTCAGCTTGAGTTCGATCTTGCCTTCAGCAACACGGGCGTGCAGCTTGTCGATCAGGATCTTCTCGGCGCGGAAGGTTTCGCGACGGTGAACCAGGGTTACTTTGCTGGCGATATTGGCCAGGTACAGGGCCTCTTCAACCGCGGTGTTACCACCACCCACTACGGCAACAGGTTTGTTGCGGTAGAAGAAACCGTCACAGGTCGCACAGGCAGAAACGCCTTTGCCCATGAATGCTTCTTCCGACGGCAAGCCCAGATAACGGGCGCTGGCGCCGGTAGCGATGATCAGTGCGTCGCAGGTGAATGTACCGCTGTCACCCTTGAGGGTGAACGGACGATTTTTCAGGTCCACTTCATTGATGTGGTCGAAAATGATTTCCGTCTCGAAACGCTCCGCATGCTCACGCATGCGTTCCATCAAGGCCGGGCCGGTCAGGCCGTGAACATCACCGGGCCAGTTGTCGACTTCGGTGGTGGTGGTCAGTTGACCGCCAGCCTGCATGCCCGTGATCAGCAGTGGTTTGAGGTTGGCGCGGGCCGCATAGACAGCGGCGCTGTAACCGGCAGGGCCGGAACCCAGAATAATCACACGCGAATGACGTACTTCAGACATGACTCACTCCTATGACCGCCCGCATTGAAACCGGGTCGGAACGCCGCTTTACCGGCTGGAATAAAAAGAAACCGTAAACCTGCCCAGGCTATGCCTGCAACGCGCAGATCCTGAAAAATATGGGTGAAGCATATAGAGGCCGCAGAGAGTAAGGAAATACGCATTAACAATCCAGCTCATAGCAGGTCTCTATGTAGTCGAAGTCGATTTTAGACGGCTTTGTTACAGTTATTGTCGATACTGCGACAAGGCTTTCGTCCTGCGGACAAAGCCGCTAAGGTCGCCCGGTTTTCCACTGTTCGGAGCACGCTATGCCCGCCCCTGTTCTCTCTGGCCCGCAGTACCTGCGTGAAGGCCTTAAGTTGATCCTCAGCCCTGGCTTGCGCCTGTTCGTGCTGCTGCCGTTACTGATCAATCTGGTGCTGTTCGTCGGATTGATTTATTTCGCCGGGCATCAGTTCAGCCTCTGGGTCGATACCTTGATGCCGACCCTGCCCAACTGGCTCGGTTTCCTCAACTACGTGTTGTGGCCACTGTTCGTGGTGCTGGTGGCGTTGATGGTGTTTTTCACCTTCACCATGCTGGCCAACATCATCGCCGCGCCATTTAACGGTTTTCTCTCGGAGAAGGTCGAAGCCGTGGTGCGCGGGGTCGATAATTCGCCACCGTTCAGCTGGGGCGAACTGGCCGCCATGGTGCCGCGCACCCTGGCCCGTGAAATGCGCAAGCTGGGCTACTTTCTGCCGCGGGCCATTGCCCTGCTGATCCTCTCGTTTATTCCGGTGCTCAACCTGATCGCGGCACCGCTGTGGCTGCTGTTCGGGATCTGGATGATGGCCATCCAGTACATCGACTACCCGGCCGACAACCACAAGCTGGGCTGGAACGAGATGCTCGCCTGGCTGCGCGAAAAACGCTGGCAGAGCATGAGTTTTGGCGGCATCGTCTATCTGGTGTTGCTGATCCCGGTGGTCAATATCCTGATGATGCCCGCAGCCGTTGCCGGTGCAACCCTGTTCTGGGTACGCGAGCGTGGCGATGAAGCGCTGGCAGCCGCCAACCGCAGCCGCTGACTTCATCATTCCATCATCACCGTGACACATTGACGTCATGACCCCAACGCACACTGGGGTCATGACCACAGCCCTTCATATCGCACTTGTTACCGAAACCTTCGCCCCTGAAATCAATGGCGTGGCCAATACCCTTGGCCACCTGTGTGATGGCTTGCGCGCCCGCAACCACCGCGTGCAACTGATACGCCCACGCCAGAGCGCCGATGGCAATCAGCGCAGCAGCGACGACCTGATGCTCTGCCGCGGTTGGCCGCTGCCCGGTTATCCCGGCCTGCAATGGGGCCTGACCTCCACCCATCGCCTGACCAGGCGCTGGTGCCAGCACCCCCCTGACGTGGTTTATATCGCCACAGAGGGGCCCCTTGGGCTGTGCGCACTCAGGGTTGCCCGACGCCTCGGCATTACCGCGGTCACCGGCTTTCATACCAATTTTCAGCAGTACTTGCGCCAGCATGGCCTGACCCTGTTTACCCGGGCGCTGACTCACTACCTGCGCGGGTTTCACAACCGCTCGGCAATGACCCTGGTGCCCAGTGCCAGCCAACGCGTAGAACTTGAGCGCAGGCATTTTGAACGCCTGGAGCTGCTGCCCCGTGGCGTCGATAGCCAGCTGTTCAGCCCGGCAAAACGTCAGAATGCCTTGCGCCAGAGTTGGGGGCTCAGAGAAAACGATATTGCCCTGTTGTATGTAGGACGCTTGGCACCGGAAAAAAATCTGGACGCACTCAAGCGCTGTTTCGATGAACTACAAGCCCGTTATCCCGCACGCCGCTTCAAATTGATCGTGGTGGGCAACGGCTCAAAACGTGCCTCACTGGAAGCCTCGTTGCCTGAGGCCATTTTTTGCGGGCAGCAGTCTGGCGAAGCGCTAGCGTGCCATTACGCATCCGGTGACGTGTTTTTGTTTCCCAGCCTGAGCGAAACCTTCGGCAACGTGGTGCTCGAAGCCCAGGCTTCAGGCCTGGGAGTGGTGGCCTATGACGAGGCTGCTGCCGGCTTGCATATTCGTCATGGCTACAACGGCGTACTGGCCATGCCGGGGGATGAATACGCCTGGATCGAAGCCGCCTGCTGGCTGCTTGATGACCCGGAAACCTTGCGCACCCTGCGCCTCAATGCCCGTCGCCATGCCAGTCGGCAAAGCTGGACGGGGATTGTCGAGCAGTTCGAAAACCAGTTGCAGCAGGCTAGCCAGGGCCGCGAATACGCAGCCCCGGTGCCGGTTCCGATGACCGTAAAAAAGCCTTAGGCCAGGGACTTCTCAATGGCCTGAATGACCGTGGCATCGTCTGGGGCGGTACGCGGTGAGAAACGCGCCAATACCCGGCCATCCTTGCCAACCAGAAACTTCTCGAAGTTCCAGGTAATTTCCCCTTCAAATTCGGCGCCCTCGCCTGCCAGCAACCGATAAAGCTGATGGCGGTCAGGCCCGTTGACCTCAAGCTTGCTGCTCAGAGGGAAAGTGACGCCGTAGTTGAGGCTGCAAAACGCCTGGATATCCTGCTCGCTCCCCGGTTCCTGCCCGGCGAACTGATTGCATGGCACGCCTAGAACGCTGAAGCCCTTGCCCTTGAATTGCTGGTAGAGGTTTTCCAGGGCTGCGTACTGAGGGGTCAAACCGCACTTGGAGGCGACATTCACTACCAGCACCACTTTGCCTTTAAAAGTCTCCAGCGGCAGCGGCTTGCCATCCAGCGCGTCCAGGGTAAGTTCGTGAAATGCACTCATGACGGACTCCAAAAATTCCCGTATCCACATTCAAACAATCGTTCAGCCTGCCGATTGCCCTCATAATCCAGGATGCAAAAAGGCGCCCGTAGGCGCCTTTCCTGGCTAGCTCTCATGTGAGCGTAGCAGCACTTGTCAGTGCTGATGACCGCCTTCACCGTGTACGTGGCCGTGAGCGATTTCTTCTTCGCTCGCGTCACGGATGGCCACAACCTTGACCTTGAAGTTCAGACGCTGACCAGCCAGTGGGTGGTTACCGTCTACAGTCACGTCGTCGCCGTCCAGGTCACGGATGGTCACGATCTGCATTTGGCCGTCCGGCGCCGAAGCGTGGAACTGCATGCCAACTTCCAGTTGGTCAACGCCTTCGAACATGCTGCTGCTCAAGGTGCTGACCAGTTCGGCGGAGTACTCGCCGTACGCGTCTTCCGGCTCAACGGTAACGTCCAGCTCGTCACCGACGGCCTTGCCAACCAGAGCCTTTTCCAGACCCGGGATGATGTTGCCAGCGCCTTGCAGGTAAACCAGCGGCGCGCCGCCGGCGGAGCTGTCGATGACCTCACCAGCGTCGTTGGTCAGGGTATAGTCGATGGAGACAGCCTTGTTAGCGGCGATCGTCATGGGGCGAGACCTTTTGCAAAAAATAATGAGTTCGCAAGTTTAACCAAGCAATCGCCCGAAAGCGAACACAACCAAGACCAACGGATAATTTTGAAAACTTCAACGATCATTGGCTGGCGTCAGGATGAGGAGCAGCACTGGGTTGCCGTGCTCTCCTGTGGCCACACACAGCACCAGCGCCATCAACCGCCCTGGCAATCCCGGCCGTGGGTGCTTGATCCCGGGCAACGCCAGGCCAAAATAGGCCAGCCCTTTGCCTGTGGCTGGTGTGTTCAAGAGGCGGATAGCGCTAATCTTGGCAATTGATTCAGGCACAAGCCCCGTTTAAAGGGTGTTGCCCTTGCACTGCCACGTCAGGAAGCTCGCATGCAAACTTTCTTTATCGCGCCCACCGATTTTGGTGTGGGTCTGACATCCATTAGCCTGGGCCTGGTTCGCACTCTTGAGCGCGCCGGGCTTAAAGTCGGTTTTTTCAAGCCCATTGCCCAGCCGCACCCGGGGGATTTGGGGCCGGAGCGCTCCACTGAACTGGTGGCCCGCACCCACGGCCTCAAGCCGCCTACCCCGCTGGGCCTGGCCCATGTCGAGCGCATGCTGGGTGACGGCCAGCTCGATGAGTTGCTCGAAGAAATCATCAACCTCTATCAACAAGCGGCCATCGGCAAGGACGTGCTGATTGTCGAAGGCATGGTGCCCACCCGCACGGCCAGCTACGCGGCACGGGTCAACCTGCACCTGGCCAAGAGCCTGGATGCTGAAGTGATCCTGGTCTCGGCGCCGGAAAACGAAGTGCTGACCGAGCTGTCGGGCCGGGTGGAGTTGCAGGCCCAGCTGTTTGGCGGGCCAAAAGACCCGAAAGTGCTGGGCGTGATCCTCAACAAGGTGCGCACCGACGAAAGCATGGACGCTTTTGCGGCACGCCTCAAAGAGCATTCGCCGCTGCTGCGCAGTGGTGATTTCAAGTTGCTGGGCTGCATTCCCTTTCAGCCCGAGCTGAATGCTCCACGCACCCGCGATGTGGCCGAATTGCTGGGAGCCCAGGTGCTCAATGCCGGGGACTATGAAACCCGTCGCATGTCGAAAATCATCCTCTGCGCACGCACGGTGCTCAACACCCTGCAACTGCTCAAACCGGGCGTGCTGGTGGTCACCCCGGGAGATCGCGACGACATTATCCTGGCCGTGAGCCTCGCCGCCATGAACGGCGTCCCGCTGGCCGGCCTGCTGCTGACCAGTGACACCCAGCCCGACCCACGCCTGATGGAACTCTGCCGTGGCGCCTTGCAGGCCGGGCTGCCGGTGCTGTCGGTGAGTACCGGCTCGTACGACACCGCCAACCGTCTCAACGGCCTGAACAAGGAAATTCCCATCGATGACCGCGAGCGCGCGGAAATCATCACTGATTTCGTCGCCAGCCACCTCGATGCCCACTGGCTGCACCAGCGTTGCGGTACACCCCGCGAAATGCGCCTCACCCCTGCAGTTTTTCGCTATCAGTTGATCCAGCGCGCCCAGCAGGCCAACAAGCGCATTGTCCTGCCCGAAGGCAGCGAACCCCTGACCGTACAGGCTGCGGCCATTTGCCAGGCACGCGGTATCGCCCGTTGTGTATTGCTGGCCAAGCCCGAAGAAGTCCAGGCAGTGGCCAAGGCCCACGGTTTTGAACTGCCCGAAGGACTGGAGATTCTTGACCCGGACCTGATCCGCGGCCGGTACGTCGAACCGATGGTAGCCCTGCGCAAAACCAAAAGCCTCAACGCGCCGATGGCCGAGCAACAACTGGAAGACCCGGTGGTGATTGGTACCATGATGCTGGCGCTGGATGAGGTCGACGGCCTGGTTTCAGGGGTGATCCACTCCACCGCCAACACCATCCGCCCTGCCCTGCAACTGATCAAAACCGCGCCGGGCTGTACGCTGGTGTCATCCGTGTTCTTCATGTTGTTCCCCGAGCAGGTGCTGGTGTATGGCGACTGCGTCATGAACCCGCACCCCAGCGCCACTGAACTGGCTGAGATCGCCCTGCAAAGTGCCGACTCTGCCGCTGCGTTCGGCATTACCCCACGGGTAGCCATGATCAGCTATTCCAGCGGCGAATCGGCCAGTGGTGAAGAAGTCGAAAAAGTTCGCGAAGCCACCCTTCTGGCGCACGAAGCGCAACATGCGCTGCTGATCGACGGCCCGTTGCAATACGACGCAGCAGCCAACGAAGTGGTGGCCAGGCAACTGGCGCCCAACAGCCAGGTGGCGGGCCGGGCCACGGTATTTGTGTTCCCCGACCTCAATACCGGCAACACCACGCACAAAGCCGTACAGCGCAGCGCTGACTGCGTCAGCCTGGGGCCTATGCTGCAAGGCCTGCGCAAACCGGTAAACGATCTGCCTCGCGGCGCACAAGTGGACGATATCGTCTACACCATCGCCCTTACGGCGATTCAAGCCGCCAACCGACCTATGGATGTGTAAATGCTGGACTTTCTGCCTGCGCCGATACGCGGCGTCATCGCTTCACTGCTGCTGGCGATCAACACCATCCTGTGTTGCACGCCGTTGTTTATCGTCGCGATTTTCAAGCTGTGCCTGCCGTTCCCGGCGGCGCAACGGCTGACCGACGAATTGATGCGCCGGATCCACGAAGCCTGGGTCGGCAACAACAACCGCTGGATGGACCTGATACGCAAGACCCGCTGGCATATCAAGGGCCTTGAAGGGCTGGACTATGAGCACTCGTATCTGGTGACCAGCAACCACCAGAGCTGGGTTGACATCATGGTGCTTCAATATGTGCTTAACAAACGCATCCGTCCGCTGAAGTTCTTCCTTAAACAGGAACTGATCTGGGTTCCGGTGATTGGCCTGGCGTGGTGGGCACTGGGCTTTCCGTTTATGAAACGCTATTCGAAGGCGTACCTGGCCAGGCACCCGGAAAAGAAAGGCGCTGACCTGGCAACTACGCGCAAGACCTGCGCCAAATTCAAGAACCAGTCGGTGGGCATCTTCAACTTCGTCGAAGGCACGCGCTTCACCGAAGCCAAGCATGCGCAACAGAACTCGCCGTTTCGCTACCTGCTCAAGCCCAAGGCCGGCGGTATCGCCTTCGTCCTGGACGCGATGGGCGAACAGCTGAAATCAATCGTCAACGTGACCATCCACTACCCGGGCGGGCGTCCGGGGTACTGGGACTTGTTGTGCGGCAATGTGAAGGACGTAGTCGTGGTGTTTGAAGAGCTGCAAATACCCGATGAATTCCTGGGCAAGAACTACGACCAGGACCCGGAGTACCGCCTGGCGTTCCAGGGCTGGATCAACCAGCTCTGGGAAGAGAAGGACCGCTTGCTGGAGCAGTTGCATCGGGACTATCCGGCACAGTGAAGAAGATCAAAAGCCCCTCACCCTAACCCTCTCCCAAAGGGAGAGGGGACTAAAGGCAAAAGCAGACCTGTACAACACCACAAATCAGCTCCCTCTCCCTCGGGAGAGGGCTGGGGGAAAATACAGCGCCCAACAAAAAGCCCGCCACCGATCACTCGGTGGCGGGCTTTTTAGTGCGGCTTAAATTGCGCCGCGTTGACGCAACAGGTCCAGCACCTGCTTGACGCTTTCTTCCAGTGACAGCGTTTGCGTGTCGACCACCAGGTCGGCATTCAACGGCACGTCATACGGGAAGGACTCACCCGGAATATTGTCGCCACCCGCCGCATACAAACCTTGCGGGTCTCGCTCGGCGCATACGGCCGGGGATGCCTGCACATACACGGTAAGCAGACGGTCGCTGCCGATCAGCGCCTTCGCCTGTTCACGGCCTTCGGCATCCGGTGCCACGAACGCGGCCAATGTCAGCAAGCCCGCTTCGTTAAACTGACGCGCCACGTGAGCGGCACGACGCCAGTTTTCCGTACGACCGGCACGATCCTGTGGCAGCCCCTTGTTCAGGTCATGGCGCAGGTTCTGACCATCGAGTACAAACACCGCACGGCCCATGTCGAACAGCTTGCGCTCAACAGCATAGGCCAGAGTGCTCTTGCCGGCGCCGGACAGGCCGCTGAACAGCACTGTGGCGGGTTGCTGGCCAAAGCGCTGGGCACGCTCTTCAACCGCCACATGCGCCAGTTTGCCATGATGGGTCGCGCTGCCATGACTCAACGGCTGCGCAACGATCATCCCGGCACCGACAGTGCCATTGGTCAAACGGTCGATGATGATAAACGAACCGGTGGTGCGGTTGCTGGCGTAGCCGTCCAGGGCGATCGGTGCATCGAGGCTGATCTTGACCTTGCCGATCTCGTTCAGTTGCAAGGCGCTGGCCGGGCCCTCTTCCAGGGTGTTCACATCGACCTTGTTGACGATGCTGGCAATCGAACCTGGCACATAGCTGGTGGCGCGCTTGATGTCGTACTTCTTGCCCGGCAGCATCGGCTCTTCAGCCATCCACACCAGCATGGCTTCGAAGTTGTCAGTCACCAGCGGCACATTGTCGGCATGCACCAACAGGTCGCCACGGGAGATGTCGATCTCGTCTTCCATGGTCAGCGTAACTGCCTGGCCCGGGCCTGCGTGTTCCAGCTCACCTTCAAAGGTGACGATGGATTTGACCCGGCTGCTCTTGCCCGACGGCAATACGACGATTTCATCGCCCTTGTGCACGATGCCGCTGGCCAGGGTACCGGCAAAACCACGGAAGTTCAGGTTCGGACGGTTCACGTACTGCACCGGGAAGCGCAGGTCGGTGAGGTTGCGGTCGGCCGCCACTTCCACGGTTTCGAGGATTTCCATCAGCGACTGGCCGGTGTACCACGGCGAGCGCTCGGACTTGTTCACCACGTTGTCGCCTTTAAGGGCGGACATCGGCACAAAGTGCAGGCTGGTAGGCTTCATCTTCAAGCCTTCGGCGAACTTCAGGTAGTCGGCCTTGATCGACTCGAACACACCCTCGTCGAAACCCTTGAGGTCCATCTTGTTGATGGCCACGACGATATGCTTGATGCCCAGCAACGAGGCAATAAAGCTGTGGCGACGGGTCTGGGTCTGCACGCCGTAACGGGCATCCACCAGAATGATCGCCAGGTCACAGGTCGATGCACCGGTGGCCATGTTGCGGGTGTACTGCTCATGGCCAGGGGTGTCGGCAATGATGAATTTGCGCTTGGCGGTGGAGAAATAACGATAAGCCACGTCGATGGTAATACCCTGCTCGCGCTCAGCTTGCAGGCCGTCTACCAGCAGCGCCAGGTCGATATCGTCGCCCGTGGTACCGCTTTTTTTCGAGTCGCGGGTAATGGCTTCCAGATGGTCTTCGTAGATCATCTTGGAGTCGTGCAGCAAGCGCCCGATCAGGGTGCTCTTGCCGTCGTCGACGTTGCCACAGGTCAGGAAACGCAGCATTTCTTTGCGTTCGTGCTGGCCCAGGTAGGCGAGGATGTCCTCGCTGATCAAATCAGATACGTGCGACATGACAACCCCTTAGAAATAACCTTGACGTTTTTTATCTTCCATCGAGCCTGCGCCATCGTGGTCGATGACTCGGCCCTGGCGCTCGGAAGTTCGCGTCAGGAGCATTTCCTGGATGATGTCGGTCAGGGTTTCAGCCTCGGACTCCACCGCGCCGGTCAGCGGGTAGCAGCCAAGCGTACGGAAACGGACCTTTTTCTTGACGATACGCGCCTTGTCTTCATCAGACAGGTGCTCAAGGATGCGCTCGTCGTCGATCATGATCAGCGTGCCGTTCTTCTCGATCACCTCGCGTTCTGCGGCGAAGTACAGCGGCACAATCGGGATGCCTTCGAGGTAGATGTACTGCCAGATATCCAGCTCGGTCCAGTTCGACAACGGGAACACGCGAATCGATTCGCCCTTGTTGACGTTGCCGTTGTAGACGTTCCACAACTCGGGCCGCTGATTTTTCGGGTCCCAGCGGTGCTTGCTGTCACGGAAGGAATACACGCGCTCTTTGGCACGGGATTTTTCTTCATCGCGACGCGCACCACCAAAGGCGGCATCAAAACCGTATTTGTCCAGAGCCTGCTTAAGGCCCTCGGTCTTCATGATATCGGTATGCTTGGCGCTGCCGTGGGTGAAAGGGTTAATCCCTTGTGCCACGCCGTCCGGGTTGACGTGAGTGATCAGGTCCAGGCCCAGCTCGGCGACCATCTTGTCGCGAAAGCTGTACATCTCCTGGAATTTCCACTGGGTGTCGACATGCATCACCGGAAACGGCAGCTTGCCAGGGAAAAACGCCTTGCGAGCAAGGTGCAGCATCACGGCGGAATCTTTACCGATCGAGTACAGCATCACCGGGTTATCGAACTCGGCGGCCACCTCGCGGATGATGTGGATGCTTTCCGCCTCCAGCTGTTTCAGGTGCGTCAGTTTGTCGACCATGGCTACTCACGAAAGCTATCTTATGAACGGCCTGCGGGCCGTGTTCGAGGGGCGAATGCTAGCACAGCACCCTCTTCTATAGATGGCGCCAACTAGATCGAAACGGTCTAAGAATAGACCTCGGAGTTTGGGCGATTACTCCATGTGGGAGCGGGCTTGCTCGCGATGCAGGCAATGCGGTTATACAGCAAGAACGCGTTGATTCGATCGCGAGCAAGCCCGCTCCCACAGGGTTCAACTCCAATGCTCAGATCGGATTCGGGCAATCGATAAACAGGTGTTCCAGGGCGAAGCGCCGCGCCAGGTAATCCCCCAGGGCTTGCACGCCATAACGTTCGGTGGCGTGATGGCCTGCGGCAATAAAGCTGATGTCGTTTTCCCTGGCACTATGGAAAGTCTGCTCTGACGCTTCGCCACTCAGGTACAGATCAACCCCCGCCTGTACCGCCTGATCGATAAAGCCCTGCCCGCCACCGGTACACCAGCCCACGCGACGGATCATTTCGCTGCCTTCAATCAGCAACGGCTCACGGCCCAGCGCTTCTTGCACGCGGCGGGCAAAATCGCGGGCCGTTACAGGCTCGGCCAAGGAACCCACCAGCCCCACCACTTTCGAATTGCCCGGTTCCAGCGGACCTTCGACGGTGATATCCAGCTGCCGGGCCAATTGCACGTTGTTGCCCACTTCAGGATGCAGATCCAGCGGCAAGTGGTAGGCCAGCAGGCTGATATCGTGCTTGAGCAGGGTTTTCAGGCGGCGCTGCTTCATACCGGTAACGCACGGGTCTTCGCCTTTCCAGAAGTAGCCGTGATGCACCAGCACCAGATCAGCCTGGGCCTCGACTGCGGCATCCAGCAATGCCTGGCTGGCGGTCACGCCACTGACTATACGCATCACCTGCGGGCGGCCTTCGACTTGCAAGCCATTGGGGCAGTAATCGCCGATGGCGGCACAGTTGAGGTAACGATTTGCCTCTTCTACCAGCGTGCTCAGGGAGACAGCCATAAAAGACTCCTAAATATAGCGTTCAGAGCCGGGCGGCCCTCGTATAATGGCGTCATTATGGGCCGTCAGAATGGCTCTGCAACCTTCAGGACTGAGTTCAATGTTTAAGGCTTTGCGTTTCTTTGGCTGGCCGTTGCTGGCTGGCGTGCTTATCGCTTTGCTGATTATTCAGCGTTACCCGCAATGGGTTGGGCTGCCGAGCCTGGACGTTAATCTGCAACAAGCCCCGCAAACCAGTTACATGCAGCAGGGTCCCGTGACCTACGCCGATGCAGTGGTGCGCGCCGCGCCTGCCGTGGCCAACTTGTACACCACCAAGGTGGTGAACAAAAACGCCCGCCCATTGTTTGAAGACCCGCAGTTCCGTCACTTTTTCGGCAACAACGAGCCTAAACAGCGTCGTATGGAGTCCAGCCTGGGTTCGGCAGTGCTGATGAGCCCCGAGGGCTATTTACTGACCAATAACCATGTAGTCGCAGGTGCCGACCAGATTGTGGTGGCACTCAAGGACGGCCGCGAAACACATGCACGGGTTATTGGTAGCGACCCGGAAACGGACCTGGCAGTACTGAAGATCGACCTGAAAAACCTGCCTGCAATTACCATCGGCCGCTCGGACACCCTGCGCATCGGTGATATCGCCCTGGCGATCGGCAACCCGTTTGGCGTTGGCCAGACCACCACCATGGGCATTATCAGTGCCACCGGGCGCAACCAGTTGGGCCTGAACAACTACGAAGACTTTATCCAGACGGATGCCGCGATCAACCCGGGTAACTCGGGCGGCGCGCTGGTGGATGCCAACGGTAACCTGACCGGCATCAACACCGCGATTTTCTCCAAGTCCGGCGGCTCACAGGGCATCGGTTTTGCGATCCCGATCAATCTGGCCATGGAAGTCATGAAGTCGATCATCGAGCACGGCCAGGTGATTCGCGGCTGGCTGGGCATTGAAGTGCAGCCGTTGACCCAGGAGCTGGCCGAGTCGTTTGGCCTCAGTGGTCGTCCGGGAATTGTTGTGGCGGGGATTTTCCGTGATGGCCCGGCGCAAAAAGCCGGTTTGCAACTGGGAGACGTGATTCTGAGCATTGATGGCGAACCCGCCAGCGATGGCCGTCGTTCGATGAATCAGGTGGCGCGGATCAAACCTTCGGACAAAATCACCATACAGGTCATGCGCAACGGCAAAGAGCTCAAGCTCACCGCCGCAGTGGGCCTGCGACCGCCGCAAGAGCAGCCGCCGCAGAACGACTGAAAACCCTCACCCCAGCCCTCTCCTAAAGGGAGAGGGGGCCGATTTGTGGTGCTGCGCGAATACTGCTCTTGCTTTAGTCCCCTCTCCCTCCGGGAGAGGGCAGCGGTTACAAGTCTGACAACCCTTCAATCAACGCCGCATTCTGCTCCGGCGTGCCGATGCTGATGCGCAGGAACTGGGCAATGCGCAGTTGCTTGAAGTGACGCACGATCACCCCCTGATCACGCAACTTGGCCGCCAACGCCGCCGCATCGTGTTCCGGGTGACGGGCGAAGATAAAGTTCGCGGCCGATGGCAGCACTTCAAAGCCCAGCGCCTGCAACTGCGCGACCACTTGCTCGCGACTGTCGATCACCCACTGGCAGGTCTGTTCGAAATATTCGCGGTCGGCAAACGCTGCCGCTGCGCCAACAATGGCGATACGATCAAGCGGATAGGAGTTGAAGCTGTTCTTGATTCGCTCCAGCGCTTCGATCAGATCCGGATGGCCCACCGCCAGGCCGACACGCAAACCGGCCAGGGAGCGCGACTTGGACAGGGTCTGGGTGACCAGCAGGTTCGGATAACGGTCCACCAGGCTGATGGCCGTTTCGCCGCCAAAGTCGATATACGCTTCATCCACCACGACCACCGAATCAGGGTTGGCCTTGAGGATCTGTTCGATGGCCTCCAGCGCCAGCAGGCAACCGGTCGGTGCATTGGGGTTGGGGAAGATGATCCCGCCATTGGCCCGGGTGTAGTCCGCAGGCTGGATCTGGAACTGCTCATCCAGTGCTATGGCGTCAAATTCGATGCCATACAGCCCGCAGTAAACCGGATAAAAACTGTAACTTATATCCGGAAACAGCAGCGGTTTGTCGTGCTGGAACAGGCCATTGAAAACATGGGCCAGCACTTCGTCCGAGCCGTTGCCCAAAAACACCTGATTGGTCTGCACACCGTAATACTCGGCCACCGCCTGCTTAAGCAGGTCGCTGTTCGGGTCGGGGTATAAACGCAGGTTGTCATTGATTTCGGCCTGCATCGCTGCCAGCGCTTTAGGCGAAGGCCCATAGGGGTTTTCGTTGGTGTTGAGCTTGACCAGTTTGGTCAGCTTCGGTTGCTCACCCGGCACATAAGGCACCAGGGCTTTAACGAATGGGCTCCAGAACTTGCTCATACTTGTTACCCCTGTTTGTCGGCGAGGATGCGGTATTCGGCACTGCGGGCGTGACCGGTCAGCGATTCGCCGCGAGCGAGAATCGAAGCGGTTTTGCCCAAGTCGGAAGCACCCTGCTCGGAGCAGAAGATAATCGAGGAGCGCTTCTGGAAATCATAAACGCCAAGCGGTGACGAAAAACGCGCCGTACCGGAAGTCGGCAGTACGTGATTAGGCCCTGCGCAGTAGTCGCCCAGCGCCTCTGAGGTGTGACGACCCATAAAGATCGCACCGGCGTGGCGGATCTGCGGCAACCAGGCTTGCGGGTCTGCCACCGATAGCTCCAGGTGTTCCGGAGCAATGCGGTTGGCCACGTCGATAGCCTGCTGCATGTCGTTCACCAGAATCAGCGCACCACGACCATTGATCGAGGTTTCGATGATTTCGGCCCGCTCCATGGTCGGCAGCAGTTTGGCGATGCTGGCCGCCACCTTGTCGAGGAACTCGGCATCGGGGCTAACCAGAATCGCTTGCGCGTCTTCATCGTGCTCGGCCTGGGAGAACAAATCCATGGCAATCCAGTCCGGGTCGGTCTGGCCGTCGCACACGACGAGGATCTCCGAAGGGCCGGCAATCATGTCGATGCCTACCTGGCCAAATACATGGCGCTTGGCGGTCGCGACGTAGATATTGCCCGGGCCTACCACCTTGTCGACTTTGGGTACGCTTTCGGTGCCATAAGCCAATGCCGCAACCGCTTGTGCGCCACCAATGGTGAACACCCGGTCAACGCCCGCAATGCAGGCGGCAGCCAGCACCAGCTCATTGATTTCGCCACGCGGGGTCGGCACGACCATCACCACTTCGGTCACGCCGGCAACCTTGGCCGGAATCGCGTTCATCAGCACCGACGAAGGGTACGACGCCTTGCCACCCGGTACGTACAGACCGGCGCGATCCAGCGGCGTGACTTTCTGGCCCAGCACCGTACCATCGGCTTCGGTGTAGCTCCAGGAGTCCTGTTTCTGTTTCTCGTGGTAGCTGCGCACGCGCTGTGCGGCCGTTTCCAGTGCTTCACGTTGTGGCGCAGTGATGCGGGTCAGGGCCAGTTCCAGGCGCTCGCGCGGCAGGATCAGGTCAGCCATCGAGGCCACTTCAAGCCCGTCAAAGCGCTGGGTGAACTCAACCAGGGCAGCGTCGCCCCGCTCACGCACAGCCTTGATGATGTCGAGCACACGCTGGTTGACCGAGTCGTCAGACACACTTTCCCAGCTCAGCAGATGATCCAGATGCTGCGCGAAGTCCGGGTCAGCAGCGTTGAGTCGGCGAATTGCAGTGGGAGCGGTCATAGCGAGGGCCTCGGTAATGGGCGAATGCTTGGAATAAGGGTTTTGCGCAGCTCAGGCACCACAAGACTACCAAGCCATCCGCGTGGGTACCTGAGATTTCTGGCTATTACGCGGATAGATGGGCGCGACCTGAAGCCGCGCAGGTGAGTCAGCCGCGGTGTCGAGATTCCACTGCTTTGCGCAGGGTATCGATCAGGGCTTGAATACGGGCGTGCTGCATTTTCATCGAAGCCTTGTTAACCACCAGGCGGGAGCTGATGGCGGCAATGAATTCCTGGGGTTCCAGGCCATTGGCACGCAAGGTGTTACCGGTATCGACCACGTCAATGATCTTGTCGGCCAGGCCAATCAGGGGGGCCAGCTCCATCGAGCCATACAGCTTGATGATGTCGACCTGACGGCCCTGTTCGGCGTAGTAACGCTTGGCGACGTTGACGAACTTGGTCGCAACGCGCAGGCGGCCCTTGGGTTCAGCGACACCAATGGCACCGGCGGTCATCAGCTTGCACTGGGCAATCTGCAGGTCCAGCGGCTCGTACAGGCCCTGGCCACCATACTCCATCAGCACGTCTTTACCGGCCACACCGAGGTCGGCGGCACCATGCTCAACGTAAGTCGGCACGTCGGTGGCACGGACGATCAGCAGGCGGACGTCAGGCTGTGAGGTCGGGATGATCAGCTTGCGGCTTTTGTCCGGATTCTCGGTCGGCACAATGCCTGCTTCGGCCAGAAGCGGCAGGGTGTCGTCAAGGATACGGCCCTTGGACAGTGCAATGGTCAACATGGGAAACGTAAGTCCTTATCAGGGTACTTTTGCCCGTGCGCAATCGGCGCCGGACAAGCATCGAGCCTGATATCAGGCTCGACTTGAACGATTCGAGGCCAGGTAAGGTAACGCTTGCAGGCCGTTACGTCACCTGGCAGCTGGACACTATCCCTGTGCCCATGATGCCAAACAGCAAAAACTAGCCCGGAACGCGGCGGATTTTGGCGCCCAGCATTTGCAGTTTTTCTTCGATGCACTCGTAACCACGGTCTATGTGGTAGATGCGATCGATCAGGGTATCGCCTTCCGCCACCAGCGCCGAAATCACCAGGCTGGCAGAAGCACGCAGGTCGGTGGCCATTACTGGCGCGCCCTTGAGGGTTTCAGTGCCGGTCACGATGGCAGTGTTGCCTTCAACCTGGATCTTGGCGCCCATGCGGTGCAGTTCATACACGTGCATGAAGCGGTTTTCGAAGATCGTCTCGATCACTGCACCCGTGCCTTCGGCAATGGCGTTGAGCGAGATGAACTGCGCCTGCATGTCGGTCGGAAACGCCGGGTACGGAGCAGTACGCACGTTCACCGCTTTAGGGCGTTTGCCGTGCATGTTCAGCTCGATCCAGTCTTCACCGGTGGTGACCTCGGCGCCTGCTTCCTTGAGCTTCTCAAGGACGGCTTCAAGGATGGTCGGATCAGTGTCCTTGACCTTCACGCGGCCACCGGTGACGGCAGCGGCTACCAGGTAAGTACCGGTTTCAATACGGTCCGGCATGACGCGGTAAGTCGCCGAATGCAGCTCTTTGACGCCATCAATGGTGATGGTGTCAGTACCAGCACCGCTTACCTTGGCGCCCATGGCGTTCAGGAAGTTGGCCAGGTCGACAACTTCAGGCTCGCGTGCAGAGTTCTGCAATACGCTGCGGCCGTTGGCCAGTGCTGCGGCCATCATGATGTTCTCGGTACCGGTCACGCTGACGGTATCAAAGAAGAAGCTGGCACCGCGCAAGCCGCCTTCAGGCGCCTTGGCCTTGATGTAGCCACCTTCAACGTCGATCACTGCGCCCATGGCTTCAAGGCCGCGGATGTGCAGGTCAACCGGACGCGAGCCAATGGCGCAGCCGCCCGGCAAGGCAACTTCAGCGTAACCGAAACGTGCAACCATCGGCCCCAGTACCAGGATCGATGCGCGCATGGTTTTCACCAGCTCATACGGCGCGACCAGGGTTTTGATGGTGTTCGGGTTGATTTCGACACTGAGCTTTTCATCGATCACCGGCTCAATGCCCATGCGACCGAACAGCTCGATCATGGTGGTGATGTCATGCAAATGCGGCAGGTTGGCTACAGTGACCGGGCCATTGCACAGCAGGGTCGCTGCCAGGATCGGCAGGGCAGAGTTCTTCGCCCCGGAAATGCGGATCTCGCCATCAAGGCGGGCACCGCCGGTAATAATCAATTTATCCATAACAATCTCGACGCCAATGGGCTCAGGGGGCTCAGGTGCGCTCGGCCCAGGCCGCGCTGCTGAAGAATTTCATAGTGACCGCATGGATGCTGCCATCAGCGATCCACGGGTTCAAATGGGCATAGATGCTTTGTTGACGTTTGACCGGGCTCAGGGCCACCAGTTCGTCACTGATCACGTTCAACTGAAAGTTGCAGCCTTCGCCCTCAACTTCTACCTGGGTTCCTGGCAGCTTTCCTTCAAGAAAGCTCTTCACTTCTACGGCCTGCATGCTCAACCTCAATCGGCGCCTAACGCGCACGGGTCGGCCATCATACAAAAAAGCCCCGCGCCTGCGAACCCCGCATAACAGGACTCTGACAGGGGGGCTTATTTATATGTGGCGATTAATGATGTGCCAGCAGCTCGGTCACACCCGAAACCTGGGCGATTTCGCGCATGTCTTCGGGCATGGCACGAATGCTCAATGGCTTGTTCAGGGCCTGGGCATCACGGATATAACACAGCAGCAGCGACAAACCGACGCTGCTCGATTTGGTAACGCCCGAGCAGTCAACCACCAGCTCTTTGGCCAGGGCTTTTTTGATCAGGGCCTGACCTTCTGTGCGCAAACGGGGGCCAGTCTGATAATCGAGCACGCCACTAAGGCGAAGCTCGCTCTCGCCGGCCAGGGTTATGGCCGCTTCACTCATTGCCCGGCTGCCTTGGGCGATGCCGCATCAGTGGTCTGCTTGGCCTTGGCCACTTCACCCGCCCAGTTGTCGATGGTTTTATCCAGGTTGTTGCCGTTGCGCTGCATGGCATCGGCGAACTGATCGCGGAACAGCTTGCCGATATTGATGCCATTGATGATCACGTTACGCACTTTCCACTCGCCGTTGACCTTGTTAAGGGTATAGGACAATGGATAAATGGCGCCGTTGTCACCCTTGACGGTCATGTCGACACTGGTGCGATCGCCGCTTTCGTCCTTGGCCGGGCCAACGGTGATGCCCTGATTCTTGAACTCAAGCAAGGCATTGCCGTAGAACTGCATCAGGCTGCGCTTGAAGTTCTCTTGAAAGCGCTGCATCTGGGCAGGCGTTGCATTGCGCGAGTACTTGACCGTCATGATGCTTTTGGAGATGCCATCAACATCTACTGCAGGGCCGACGATTTCGTTCAGGGCATCATAGAACTTGCTTGGGCTTTGTTTGTATTGCTCCTTGTTGGCAGCCAGGTCGGCCAGCAACCTTGTCGTGGTATCTGAAACGATGTCATGGGCCGACTGCCCCGGCGCGGCGTTCGCCACCAGAGGAAGGGCTGCGGCCAGTATTACCAGCAGGCCACGGCGCAAGAGAGAAATCATCTGGAAGCTCCTTATTTGGCGTCTTTGCTAACGGTATTGAGCAGGAATTTACCGATCAGGTCTTCAAGAACCAGCGACGACTGCGTGTCGTGAATGGTGCCGCCGTCCTTGAGGGTCGCGTCTTCGCCACCCACGCTGATGCCGATGTATTTCTCGCCCAGCAGGCCTGCTGTGAGGATAGACGCTGTCGAATCCACAGGCAGGTTATCCACCGCTTTTTCGAGCTGCAATGTGACGCGGGCCATGTAGTTGTCACGGTCCAGGTCGATTGCTGTCACCTTGCCGATGGTCACGCCAGCCATGGTGACTTTGGCGCGCACGGTCAGCCCGGCAATATTGTCGAAATTGGCATAGAGCTTGTAGGTGTCAGTGCTCGCCGTCGGGGACAGCCCGCTGACCCGCAAGGCAAGCAACAGCAAAGCCAGGATGCCAGCCAGCAGGAACAGGCCGACACCGATTTCCATGGTGCGGTTTTGCATCAGAAATCTCCAAACATCAAGGCGGTCAATATAAAGTCCAGCCCGAGGACTGCCAGTGAGGCATACACCACGGTCTTGGTAGTGGCACGGCTGATCCCCTCTGAGGTGGGCTCACAGTCATAACCTTGAAACACGGCAATCCAGGTCACCACAAAGGCAAACACGATGCTTTTGATGATCCCGTTAATTACGTCACCACTGAAGGTTACGCTGTTTTGCATGTTGGCCCAGTAGGAGCCGTCGTAGACACCGAGCCAGTCCACGGCAACCCACGAACCACCCCAGATCCCGACCACGCTGAAAATCATCGCCAGCACAGGCAGGGAAATAAACCCGGCCCACAACCGCGGCGCAATGATGTACTTGAGCGGATCAACACCGATCATTTCCAGGCTGGACAACTGCTCGGTCGATTTCATGTTGCCGATTTCAGCCGTCAGCGCCGACCCTGCGCGCCCGGCGAACAGCAAGGCGGTAACCACGGGACCCAGTTCGCGCAACAGGGTCAGGGCCACCATCTGCCCCACTGCCTGCTCCGAACCATAGCTGGACAGGATACTGAAGCCTTGCAGTGCCAGTACCATGCCGATAAATATGCCGGACACCACGATAATGACCAGCGACATGACGCCAACCGAATGCAGCTGCCTGACCAGCAAACCAAACCCGCCCCCGATACCGCCACGCCCCAGCAGTGCATGAAACAGGAACACTGCCGAACGCCCCAGTACCGCAACGGTGTCGATCCCGGCCCGGCCGAACAGACCGATACGGCTCATTAATGACATCTTGCGCATCAGCGCTTCCCCAGTAGATCGGTTCGGTAGTCCGACGCCGGAAAGTGGAACGGAACCGGGCCATCCGGGTCGCCGGTCATGAACTGGCGAATGCGCGGGTTATCGGCGTTCATCAATTCTTCGGGCGTGCCCTGCCCCAGCACCTGGCCATCGCCGACTACATACAGATAGTCGGCAATGCTCGCAGTTTCAGCCAGATCGTGAGAAACCACGATACTGGTAATGCCCAGCGCATCATTGAGCAAACGAATCAGGCGTACCAGCACGCCCATTGCAATGGGATCCTGCCCCACGAAGGGTTCGTCATACATCAGGATCTGCGGATCCAGGGCAATCGCCCGCGCCAGCGCCACCCGGCGTTTCATGCCGCCGGACAACTCGTCGGGCATCAGGTCGATAGCTCCGCGCAAGCCCACCGCCTGCAATTTAAGCAGCACGATGTCACGGATCATTTCTTCCGGCAGCTCGGTATGCACCCGCAACGGGAAAGCAACGTTCTCGAACACGTCCAGATCGGTAAACAGCGCACCGCTCTGAAACAACACGCCCATATGCTTGCGGGCATCAAACAAATCACTGCGCGACAGGGCCGGCAGGTTTTGATTGTTGACCCACACTTCGCCGCTGTTGGGACGCAGTTGCATGCCCATCAGGCGCAACAGTGTGGTCTTGCCGCAGCCAGACGGCCCCATGATCCCCGTGACCTTGCCACGCGGGATGCGAATATCGACATTATTGAAGATGCTGCGCGTACCGCGCTTGAAGGACACTCCCTTCAGCTCGACCGCGTAGGCGTTATCGGCGCTCATCTAAACTCCTTGCGATGCAGCCTCTGCCTCTCACCCGGACACCAAACTTCTTGTGAAGAAGCACGCGTTCCCTGGCGGGCCGAACTGGCGGCGAACTATACCACTGCTCATAGTGACCGCCCAAGACCGAAGGAGTGCCGGTTAAGTCTCAGTACAGTGAAATAAAGATGTTTTTTCTGCAAACACACGCGCACTTTGTAAGCACATGCAATAAAGCACAGCGATCAAGCGTGAGGGAACGCCACATAACCGCTATAATCGTTGCCTTTTCTCAGGCTACCCGACTTCAACCATGAGCCAATCCAGCGACCTGATCCAATCCGCCCAACGCACCATCCGCCTCGAACTGGAAGCCGTAGAGGGCTTGCTGACACATATCGACGCAGATTTCGTACGCGCTTGCGAGATGATTTTGGCCAGTAAAGGCCGGGTGGTCGTGGTCGGCATGGGCAAGTCAGGACACATCGGCAATAAAATTGCCGCAACCCTGGCCAGCACCGGCACCACGGCTTTTTTTGTCCACCCGGCAGAAGCCAGCCACGGCGACATGGGCATGATTACCCGCGATGACATTATCCTCGCACTGTCCAACTCCGGCTCGACCGCCGAAATCGTCACCCTGCTGCCACTGATCAAGCGCCTGGGCATCAAGCTGATCAGCATGACCGGCAACCCCGAATCGCCGCTGGCCAAGGCCGCCGATGTCAGCCTGGATGCCCGCGTGGCCCAGGAAGCCTGCCCGTTGAATCTGGCACCGACCTCGTCCACCACGGCAACCTTGGTGCTGGGCGATGCACTGGCTATTGCCCTGCTTGAAGCTCGCGGTTTTACTGCAGAAGATTTCGCCTTTTCCCACCCCGGCGGAGCACTGGGCCGACGCCTATTGCTGAAAGTGGAAAACGTCATGCACTCTGGCGATGAACTGCCGCAAGTCGTGCGCGGTACATTGCTCAAGGAGGCGTTGATGGAAATGACCCACAAGGGCCTGGGCATGACCGTCGTCATAGAAGAGGACGGTCGACTGGCCGGAATCTTTACTGACGGCGACTTGCGCCGCACCCTGGACCGCGAAATCGACATCCGCAACGCCACCATCGACGCGGTCATGACCCCGCACGGCAAAACCGCCCGCGCCGACATGCTGGCAGCCGAAGCCCTTAAAATCATGGAAGACCACAAAATCAGCGCGCTGGTGGTGGTCGACAAGCAAGATCGTCCGGTTGGCGCCTTGAACATGCACGATCTGCTACGCGCAGGAGTAATGTAATGACCCAGGAACTTCTCAAGCGCGGCAAGGGCATCAAGCTGGCCATTTTTGACGTTGACGGCGTATTGACCGACGGCCGCCTGTATTTCCTCGAAGATGGCAGCGAATTCAAGACCTTCAATACCCTCGACGGCCAGGGCATCAAGATGCTTATGGCCGCCGGTGTGCAAACGGCAATTATCAGCGGCCGCAAAACCCCGGTGGTCGAGCGTCGCGCACAAAACCTGGGCATCCCGTATCTGTACCAGGGCCGCGAAGACAAATTGGTCGTACTGGACGAGCTTCTTGGCCAACTCAACCTAAGCTATGAACAGGTTGCCTACCTGGGAGATGACTTGCCCGACCTGCCGGTTATCCGCCGGGTAGGTCTGGGCATGGCCGTGGCCAACGCTGCGGACTTTGTCCGCGAGCACGCCCACGGGGTAACCCGGGCGCGGGGTGGCGAAGGTGCCGCCCGTGAATTCTGCGAGCTGATTCTGCGTGCCCAGGGCAGCCTGGACGCAGCCCACGCCGCCTACCTATAGAGCTTTCTATGCTGAGCAAAAAGATTCGCCAAATAGTGCTGTTTACAGTGATTGCCTCGCTGTTTGCAGCTGCTGGCTACTGGAATATCAGGCCGGAACGTTTTCTCAATGCCCCTACCCTGGCGGTGGATGAAAACGCTATCGACTACTACGCCACCAATGCACACAGCCGTCAGTTTTTACCTGACGGCAAGCTGCAGTACGACATGACGTCCGAGAAGCTTGAACATTTGAAGGCTTCCGAGGTCACTCAGATGACCCAACCGAAAATGCAGCTCTACCGCGGCACGGCCTACCCGTGGAACGTGCAGAGCGAGCGCGGTGAAGTCAACCCGGATGGCACCGAGGTCGAGCTTATCGATTCGGTGCGCATCGCGCGCACTGACGAAAAAAACCGCACCACCATTATTACCAGTACCCGTATGACTGTATTCCCCCAGAAGGAATATGCGCAGACCGAGCGAGACGTTAGAATCGACGGCGCTGGCGGCGTAACCACTGGCAAGGGCATGAAAGCATATTTGAAAGACGGCAGGATGGACCTGCTGTCCAACGTAAGAGGACAGTATGAGTCTCGTTAAAACCCTCCCTTTATTGCTCAGCCTGAGCGCAGCACTGGGAAGCGTGAGCGCCTGGGCTCTGCCGAACGACACCGAACAACCTATTCGCATCCAGGCCAACGAGGCACAACTGGATGACAAGCAAGGTATTGCCACCTACAAGGGCGATGTCATCATCACCCAGGGCTCGATGAAAATCACCGGCAACACCGTCACCATCACCCGTAATGCTGCGGGCGAAATCGACGTGGTGACATCCGTCGGCAACCTGGCCTACTTCGAGCAACTGCAAAAAGCCACTGACCCCAAACCGGTACAGGCTTATGCCGTCACCATTCAATACCATGCACCACAAAACCGCATCGTACTGATTGACAAGGCCAAAGTGATTAACGACGGCAATACCACCGAGGGCGAGAAAATCGTCTACGACACGGTAAAACAAATTGCCAGTGCCGGTCGCGCCAATGGCGCCAATGTCACCGCACCTCGCCCGCGCATCGACATGGTGATCCAGCCCAAGAAGAAAACCGACCAGCAGAAGGCCCAGTAATGGCAACTCTGAAAGCCCAGCATCTGGCCAAAAGCTACAAGAGCCGTCAGGTAGTACGTGATGTCAGCCTGTCGATCGACAGCGGGCAAATCGTGGGCCTGCTCGGCCCCAACGGCGCGGGCAAAACCACCTGTTTCTACATGATTGTCGGCCTGGTGCACGCCGATCAGGGTCGCGTACTGATCGATGACCTGGACGTCAGCCACGAGCCCATGCATGGTCGCGCACGCGCCGGTATCGGTTACTTGCCACAGGAAGCCTCGATCTTTCGCAAGCTGTCGGTGGCCGACAACATCATGGCAATCCTCGAAACCCGCAAGGAGCTCGACAAGACCGGTCGTCGCAAGGAGCTGGAAAGCCTGCTGCAGGAATTCCATATCAACCATATTCGCGACAACCTGGGCATGAGCCTGTCGGGCGGTGAGCGCCGTCGGGTAGAAATTGCCCGCGCACTGGCCACGGCACCCAAGTTCATCCTGCTCGACGAACCCTTTGCCGGTGTCGATCCGATCTCGGTGGGCGACATCAAACAAATCATCTACCACCTCAAAGCCAAGGGCATTGGCGTGCTGATCACCGACCACAATGTCCGTGAAACCCTCGATATCTGCGAAACGGCCTATATCGTCAATGACGGGCAATTGATCGCTGAAGGCGATGCTGAAACGATTCTGGCCAACAAGTTGGTGCGGGAAGTTTACCTGGGTCACGAGTTCCGCCTATAAGCCCGGACACATCATGGGCAGCCAGGGCATCCGGGCAGTAAAAATGCGCCAGCATTTTATTGCCCGAATATTCAACGGGGTGCTCTCGATCAGTTCACCACCCGCAAACTAATTTAGACCGCCCCCTAGGCAAACGCACCGGTTTCAGGCATATAATTTGCTTATGTTTGGCGCTCACGCGCCCTGTAGTGGATGGCGCCATGTGCGCCGGCGAATAAGGTGTTAAGCCCCTGCCATGAAACCATCGCTAGTCCTGAGAATGGGCCAGCAGCTGACAATGACACCTCAGCTGCAACAGGCCATCCGCCTGCTCCAATTGTCGACCCTCGATCTGCAACAGGAAATCCAGGAAGCCCTGGAGTCCAACCCCATGCTCGAGCGCCAGGAAGAAGGCGACGACTTCGACAATGCAGACCCCCTTGCCGACAACATTGAGCAAAAGCCCAATCCCGACGTTCAAGAGCCCACCTACCAGGAAACTGCCCAGACCGTAGATAATCTGGAAGACGGTGACTGGGGTGAGCGCATTCCCAACGAACTGCCCGTGGACACTGCCTGGGAAGACATCTACCAGACCAGCGCCAGCAGCCTGCCAAGCAACGATGATGACGAGTGGGACTTCACCACCCGCACCTCGACCGGTGAAAGCCTGCAAAGCCACCTGCTGTGGCAATTGAACCTGGCTCCGATGTCCGACACCGACCGTCTGATCGGCGTAACCCTGATCGACTGCATCAACAACCAGGGCTACCTGGACGAAACCCTCGAAGAAATCCTCGAAGCCTTTGATCCGGAACTGGACATTGAACTCGATGAAATCGAAGCCGTCCTGCACCGCATCCAGCAATTCGAACCGGCTGGCATTGGCGCGCGCAACCTGGGTGAATGCCTGCTTCTGCAATTGCGCCAACTGCCTGCCAAGACCCCCTGGCTGAGCGAGGCCAAGCGCTTGGTCACCGACTACATCGACCTGCTGGGCGCACGCGACTACAGCCAGCTGATGCGCCGCATGAAGCTCAAAGAGGACGAACTGCGCCAGGTCATTGAACTGGTACAGAGCCTCAACCCGCGCCCGGGTTCGCAAATCGAATCCAGCGAAGCCGAATACGTCGTACCTGACGTGATCGTGCGCAAGGACAACGAGCGCTGGCTGGTCGAGCTTAACCAGGAGTCCGTACCGCGCCTGCGGGTGAACGCGCAATACGCCGGTTTCGTACGCAGAGCCGATACCAGCGCCGACAACACCTTTATGCGCAACCAGCTGCAGGAAGCACGCTGGTTTATCAAAAGCCTGCAAAGCCGCAACGAAACCCTGATGAAAGTGGCGACCCAGATCGTCGAGCACCAACGCGGCTTTCTCGAGCATGGCGATGAAGCCATGAAACCCCTGGTACTGCACGATATCGCCGAAGCGGTGGGCATGCACGAATCCACCATTTCCCGGGTTACCACACAAAAATTCATGCATACCCCACGGGGCATTTATGAACTTAAATACTTTTTCTCCAGCCACGTCAGCACCTCTGAAGGCGGCGAATGCTCCTCCACCGCGATCCGTGCCATCATCAAAAAACTGGTTGCAGCGGAAAATCAGAAAAAGCCGTTGAGTGACAGCAAGATCGCTGGTTTACTGGAGGCACAAGGTATTCAGGTAGCCCGTCGCACCGTCGCCAAGTACCGCGAATCCCTCGGGATAGCGCCTTCGAGCGAACGCAAGCGTTTGATGTAAGCCACGGACCCCGGCGTTTCAGTGGCAGGCTGCTCGGCCTGCCGCTTTATGCAATGGCATCAAAGGAGAAACTGTATGCAAGTCAACATCAGTGGACACCAACTGGAAGTCACCGAACCGCTACGCGCATACATCGGCGAAAAACTCGACCGACTGGAGCGTCACTTCGACAAGATTACCAACGTACAGGTAACGATGGCGGTCGAAAAACTGAAACAGAAAATCGAGGCCACCTTGCACATCCATGGAGGAGAAGTCGTTGCCAACGCCGAGCATGACGATATGTATGCCGCCATCGATCTGCTCACTGACAAGCTTGATCGCCAACTGAAAAAGCATAAGGAAAAGACCCAAAGCCTGCTCCAGGGCGCGACCGGTCGTTAATACTCCCTACCCATGATCCGACTTGAAAGTATCCTGACCCCCGGCCGTTCCCTGGTGAACGCGCCGGGCGGCAGTAAAAAGCGTGCACTCGAACATATTGCCAACCTGATCAGCCGCGAAGTGCCTGGTCTCGAAATGCAGGATGTTTTCGAGAGCCTTATTGCCCGTGAAAAACTGGGTTCCACCGGTTTTGGCAACGGCATCGCCATACCCCATTGCCGCCTCAAGGGCTGCGAGTCGCCTGTAAGCGCCTTGCTGCACCTCGACGCCCCCATAGATTTCGACGCCATCGATGGCGCGCCGGTCGACCTGCTTTTCGTTTTGCTGGTGCCAGAAGCGGCAACCGATGCACACCTGGAACTGCTCCGGCAGATTGCCAGCATGCTCGATCGCAAAGACGTGCGCGAAAGACTGCGCAACGCACCTAGCAACGAAGCGTTGTATCAGGTTGTTCTGGACGTACAGAACGGTCATTAATCATGCGCTTAGTTATAGTCAGCGGACGCTCCGGCTCCGGTAAAAGCACTGCCCTCGCCGTCCTTGAAGACAACGGTTTCTATTGCATCGACAACCTGCCAGCCGGCTTGCTGCCGGAACTGGCCGAACGCGCGTTGATTCACACTGAACTGGCTCAGCCACTGGTGGCCGTTTCGATCGATGCGCGCAACCTGCCGAGTCATTTGTCACGTTTTCCGCAGTTGCTTGAAGAGGTGCGTAACCGGCATATCCAGTGCGACGTGCTGTACCTGGATGCCGACGAAGAAACCTTGCTCAAGCGCTTCTCGGAAACCCGCAGACGCCACCCGCTCAGCAGCGCGAGCCGCTCCCTTGCCGAAGCCATTCGCGATGAAACCCAGCTTTTGGGCCCCATTGCCGACCTCGCTGACCTGACCATCAACACCACCAATCTGAATCTGTATCAGTTACGTGACACCATCAAGCTGCGTCTGCTGAACAAGCCAGAGCCAGGCACCGCCTTTTTGGTGGAGTCGTTCGGTTTCAAGCGCGGTATGCCGGTGGATGCCGACCTGGTGTTTGACGTGCGTTGCCTGCCCAACCCGTACTGGAAACCCGAGCTGCGCGAGCAGTCAGGGCTGGACCAGCCGGTAGCCGATTATCTGGCGGCGCAACCTGATGTCGAAGAGATGTTCCAGGACATCTCCAGCTACCTGCTTAAATGGCTACCGCGCTTTGCAGCCAGCAACCGCGCCTATGTGACAATCGGAATCGGCTGCACGGGCGGGCATCACCGCTCCGTGTACCTGACCGAACGCCTGGGCAAATGCCTGCAAGAAACTCTGAAGAACGTCCAGGTTCGCCACCGCGACCTTACTTGAAGGATCTACCCCGCGATGCCTGCAGTGGAAATTGAAATCATCAACAAACTGGGCTTGCACGCCCGTGCATCGGCAAAGTTTGTCGGCATCGCAGGGCAGTTTCCATGTCAGATCCAGGCGGGTCGCACCCCTGAGTCGATGGTCGACGGCAAAAGCATCATGGCCATGATGATGCTGGCCGCCGGCAAGGGCACAACCATCCACATCAAGACCGAAGGTGAGAAGGATCAGGAGGCGCTGGACGCACTGGTTGCCCTGATCAACAACTACTTTGATGAAGGTGAATAAGCCTGAAGCTTTTTCGACGCAGCGGCAGGAAAACTGCCACCGTGGGAGCGAGCCTGCTCGCGAAGGTCTGTCTCTTATACACATCT
>NZ_JASJWL010000012.1:0-98754 GCF_035019225.1 Pseudomonas sp. CCC4.1
CCCCCCCCCCCCCCCCCCCCCCCCCCCCCCCCCCCTTTTTTTTTTAAACCCACAACCCGCCAACCCCGATGTGTATAAGAGACAGGTGTAACAGAAACACCGAGTCGCTTGCATCGCGAGCAAGCCCGCTCCCACCGTTTTTTGTGCTACATCAAATCGGGCAGGTCACACCGGTGCCGCCGATACCGCAATAACCCTGCGGGTTTTTCGCCAGGTACTGCTGGTGGTATGCCTCGGCGAAGTACACCGTTGGCGCCTGGTCGATTTCAGTGGTGATGGTGCCCAGCCCGGCCTTGTCCAGTTCCGCCTGGAACACCTTCTTGCTTTCCAGTGCCTGCTCAAGCTGTTCAGGGGTGGTGCAGTAGATCACCGAGCGATACTGGGTGCCGATGTCGTTGCCCTGGCGCATGCCCTGGGTGGGGTTGTGCAGTTCCCAGAACATGGCCAGCAATTGCTTGTAGCTGACCACTTCCGGTTCGTAGACCACCAGCACCACTTCGGTGTGGCCGGTCAGGCCCGAGCAGACTTCTTCGTAGGTCGGGTTCGGCGTGTAGCCGCCCGCATAGCCCACTACGGTGCTGACTACGCCTTCGCGCTCCCAGAACTTGCGTTCTGCGCCCCAGAAGCAACCCAGGCCAAAAATCGCGAAGTCCACGTTCATCGGGAACGGGCCCAGTAGCGGCTGGCCGGTGACGTAGTGGGTTTCCGGCAGTTGTACGTGAGTGTCACGGCCGGGCAGGGCTTGTTCTTTAGTGGGTAGCACGTTTTTATTCACCAGGATTTCCGAGCGCAAGACCATGTTTCATGTCCTCTCAGTCAGAGTGTAGGAAGTCAGGCTGCTAGTGTGCCCGAGTGTTACGGCGCTGTCAGGCCAGTGGGCCACGCGGGTAGCGTTTGAGTTTTTCTATCAGTTCGCTGCCGGGGATAGGTCGGTCGAACAGATAACCCTGGCCTACATCACAGCGATGGCGGCGCAGGAATGCCAACTGTGCAGCGGTTTCTATGCCCTCGGCAACCACTTTGAGCTTGAGGTTGTGGGCCATGGCAATCACGGCGGAGGTGATTTCCATGTCGTTCTGGTTGTCGGGGATGTCTTTGATAAAGCTGCGGTCGATCTTGATGATGTCGATCGGAAATTTTTTCAAGTAGCTGAGCGATGAGTAGCCGGTGCCGAAATCGTCCATGGCCAGGGTCAGGCCCAGTTTTTTCAGTTGGTCGAGTTGCAGGCGGGTGTCGTCGGTGGCTTCCAGCAGCAAGCCTTCGGTCAGCTCCAGCTCCAGCAGCGCAGCCGGTAACTGTTCTTCCTTGAGGATACTGGCAATCGAGGCAACCAGGTCCGGGTCGGAAAACTGCTTGGGCGACACGTTGATCGCTACTTGCAGACTGCCCAGCCCGGCCAGGCTCAGTTGCCGGCTCATCCGGCAGGCCTGGCGGGCGACCCATTTGCCGATAGGGATGATCAGCCCGGTTTCTTCGGCCACGCTGATGAACTGATCGGGGCGGATCATGCCGTTTTTAGGGTGGTTCCAGCGCAGCAGGGCTTCCATGCCCAGCAGTCGTCCGGTACGCAGGCACAGCTTGGGCTGGTAGAACACCTCAAGTTCGTTCTGGGTCAGGGCGCGGCGCAGGTTGTTTTCGACAAACAGTTTGTAGCTGGCTTCGGCATTCAGGGCTTCGGTAAACACCTGCACCTGGTGCTTGCCGCAGGCCTTGGCCTTGTGCAGCGCCAGGCCTGCGTTGCGCATCAGGGTTTGCGGATCCCGGCCATGCAAGGGCGCACAGGCTACCCCGACCGAGCCGGTGACGCTGATCAGCTGGTTATCGACGAACATCGGCTTGTCGAGGGTCATCAGCAACTGGCTGGCAATTTGCTGTCCGGTCGTCAGGTCAGTATCGTCCAGCAATACCGCGAATTCGTTACTGGCAAAGCGCGCCAGCCCATCGCTGGCGCTCAGGCTGTTGCGCAGGCGCCGGGCCAGGCTGATCAGCAGCTTGTCGCCGGTCTGGTGGCCAAGGCTGTCATTGATGCGCTTGAAGTTGTCGATGTCCACCAGCAACAGGCACACCGGCGTGTTGCTGTTGCGGGCGAAGCGTTCATCGAGGTTGCGGATAAAGGCCGGGCGGTTGCCCAGGTTGGTCAGGTTGTCGGTGTAGGCCAGGCGTTCGATGCGCTGCTGCGCCAGCTTGGCCTCGGTGATGTCTTCATAAATACCGATGTAGTGGGTCAGCTCACGGTTGTCGCCATACACCTTGGAAATCGACATCTGCCCCCAGTAGGGTTCCAGGTTTTTGCGTCGGCTCTTGAATTCACCCTGCCAGCTGTTGCCTTTGCTCAGGCTGGAGTGAGCATCGAAGAGCAGTTCGCTGAGGTTTTCCAGAGCGGGCAGCTCGGACAGTTTATGGCCCTGGACTTCCTCGGTGCTGTATTGGGTGATGGCGGTAAAGCTGGGGTTTACGTACTCCACCACGCCATCGCAGTTGACCAGTAAAAAGGCGTTGGCACTTTGTTCGACAGCGCGCTGGAACAGGTGCAGGGCGTTGGTGGCGGCGCGGCGGTTGTGGTTGTTGATGACCTGGGCAAACTGGTCGGCCAGCTCGCCGGCGAAGGCGATTTCGTCCGCTTGCCAGGCGCGGGTTCTGCCGACCTGCTCCAGGCACAGGACGCCCACCACCTGACCGTCGATGCGGATACCTGCGTCGAGCATGGCATTGGCTTCGTGCCGGCCCAGGCTGGCCACCAGTTCGCGGGTGCGCGGGTCGCGGCTGGCGTTCGGCGCGTCGATCGAACGGCTGGTGTGCAAGGCTTCCAGGTAGTCAGGGAAGTGGCTGGCATCGAAAATGTCTTGCGCGACATGGGCCTGGGTCTCGCGTTCGAACGCCGAAACAGGCAGCAACCGGTTGCCTTCAAGATTCCACAGGCTGGCACCATCGATTTGATAGATATCGCAGGCGCTGCGGGTGATCAGCTCGGCGGCTTCTTGCAGCGAATTGTGCTGGCTGTAGCGATGACGGGCGAGGCGCAGGATCAAGTCCTGCTGGGCACGCACGCGCTCCAGATGCTGAAGTTGATCCGCCTGGGTACGCTGGTTGAGCGCCAGGGCGATCTGCAGGCGGCTGTTTTGTGTTTCAAGTTCGGCCACCGGGGCGGGCGAAGGGCTGGCAGCGCTGTCTTCAATGGCCAGCAGATAGCCGCGCAAAAAATGTCGATTGTGCTGTTTGTAGGCCTCGCCCAGCTCCATCAGGTTCAGTGGGCCCAGGGCGGTGTGCAGGGTGTAATGCACAACGTAGTGGTGGCTGGTCCTGAGCTGATGCTCGATTGCATCGTGCAGGTGATAGCGGGCGCGGGGTTCCATCAGACTGGCGTAAGGCGAGCCAACCAGCGCGCACAAGTCTGCCGCGGGCATGCCGAATTGGCGCTCGCAGTGCGGGTCGAGATAGAGCATGGCCCAGCTGGCTTCATTAAGCCGTTCGAAACGCAGCATGCCGAGCCTGGAAGGTACGGGGAGCTGGGTCACGACCTCGGCTGCCAGGCGCGGGGCAGCATCAGGCTGGCTTTTCATTGGGGCACTCGCTTCACAAATGCGGATTGCGCACGGGCTGTCACCCTGTCTCTGTGGTAGACGGCAAGGTTGCATCATGCTCGGCGTGCTGACAAGTGAACATAAAGGCTAAGTGCTATAAGGGCTTATCGGCCGGTCGGGGATTTCCTGCAGGCCGATCGGCAAGGTTTGCAGCTTATTTAAGCTCAACAGTTGCGGACTCGATAATCCGGCCCTTTTTATTGTGAAAATCAACCTTGAGTTGTTGGCCGCTAATGCTCAGGCAGACGAAGTTGTCTTCGCTGACCACTCGACTGTTGAGCTTGAGTGAGTAAGTGCCTGTGCCCACGCTGGTCAAGGGGGCGTTGACGAGCAGGTCTCTGACGTTCGCGTACGGCAGCAGTCTGGTATTGCACAGGGGTGAGGACACCACGCTGTGTACGATAAAGTCCGGGCTTTTGTCGTGGGTCAGATGACAGCAGAGCGAGCCATGAATATCGCCCGACACGAACACCACGTTCTTGATGGCGTTGCTGCGAATGGTTTCGAGGATGCGGTTGCGCTGCGCCGCAAAGGCCTTCCAGCCGTCATTGTCGCGCCGTTGGTCGGGCATAAGCATGACGCTGCTGACGATGAACTTGACCCTGGCGTTGCTGTTGATCAGCCATTTGAGCAGTGCCTGTTCCTGAGTAACGCCGATCATGCGTTTGTCACGCCCCGTAAGGGTGCGCTCGGTGCGGCAATCCATGACGAACCAGTCGATGTCAGCGTTGGCAAACCTGTACCAGTAGCGGGACAGGTTGCGGTTGATGCGCCCGTCGGGCAGCAGGTCGTGGGCCGGGCCATGGCTGCACTGGTAAGCCTCGTAAGCTCTCATGGCGTTGTTGTAGAGTGTTTTATCTCCGGTATCCCGATTGGCTGGCCAGTTATCTTCGATTTCATGGTCGTCGAGGATCATGTAGGTCGCAGTGCCTGCCATTAGCTTGCGGATATGGGGTTGTGTGAAAGCGGCGCGGTATTTTCGGGTGATGCTGGAGTAGTCGCGGTCCGGGGCCACAATATTCAGGTCATCGACATACACCTGATCGCCGGCCATCACCACAGCATCAATGCTTTGCTGGCGGGTCAGTGCATGGATGTTGCCGAAGATTTCGTCCCCTAGGTGCGGAGCAGAAGGGATGCCTGCCGTGAGCCTGAGGTAGCGGCAAGAGCCAACGACATATCGGCGAGTACGGTTGCGTGCAGTTGAGTCGGTCTTGAAGCTGTATACCGTGGCAGACCATTGAAGCGGGATCTGCTTGACGGTTTCAGTCGTGTGCCCGGGGTTTGCGGTGGCGAACCAGCCAGCCTGGTATTCGTAGCGGGTATCACTGTGCAGAGTGTTCAAGACCAGCGTATCGGACATGTCGAACTCAGGGCTCAGTCTTGAAAACACACCGACAGACCACTGGCTGTCGCCAGCCTTGCGATGCCGGATACCGGCGAAGACGGCGTTGTTTTTGTCGAGTTCGCCGCGGACAAAAATGCGCGCGTGCTGTGAAGTGGTAAAGCCCACTATCGGGCCAACGGTGGGTGGGATCACATCGAAATCCTTTCTGATGTTTGGGCGATGGCAATCGCGTGGTTCAATTCCTTTGGTTAACGGTAGAAGTGGTTGGGTGGTTGACCCATTCATGGATTCAGCGCTGGGTGTAGTGCTTGAAGGGCAGTGAGTGTCAGAAAAGGCCCTCACCCTAGCCCTCTCCCAAAGGGAGAGGGGACTGAGCGCACGCAACTTCAAAAACACCGCCAATCAGCTCCCTCTCCCTCCGGGAGAGGGTTGGGGTGAGGGGCTCTTCAAATCGCAGGCAAAAAAAAGCCCCGCCAAATGGCGGGGTTGAGGTACGAGCGTGGCGCTCGGAAAACAGTGCGCTACCCCGGCCTTCAGTGACGAAGGCCAGGGCGTGGCTTACAACAGGATAGTGCGGATGTCGCCCAGCAACTGGCTCAGACGCTGGGTGAAGCGTGCAGCAGCAGCGCCGTTGATCACGCGGTGATCGTAGGACAGCGACAGTGGCAGCATCAGCTTCGGCTGGAAGGCTTTACCGTCCCAGACTGGCTGGATGGTTGCCTTGGATACGCCGAGGATCGCCACTTCCGGTGCGTTGACGATCGGCGTGAAGCCGGTGCCGCCAATGTGACCGAGGCTGGAAATGGTGAAGCACGCGCCTTGCATGTCGTCTGCGGTGAGCTTCTTGTCACGGGCCTTGGCGGCCAGTGCAGCGGCTTCAGCAGCCAGTTGCAACAGGCTCTTCTGATCAACGTTCTTGATCACAGGCACCAGCAGGCCATCCGGGGTGTCAACGGCGAAGCCGATGTTGACGTACTTCTTGCGGATGATCGCTTTGCCGCTTGGCGCCAGCGAGCTGTTGAAGTCCGGCATTTCCTTGAGCAGGTGCGCGCAGGACTTGAGCAGCAGAGGCAGTACGGTCAGCTTCACGCCGGCTTTTTCTGCGACGGCTTTTTGCGCGACGCGGAAGGCTTCCAGCTCGGTGATGTCAGCCTGGTCGAACTGAGTCACGTGCGGAATGTTCAGCCAGCTGCGGTGCAGGCTCGACGCGCCGATTTGCATCAGGCGGGTCATGGCCACTTCTTCCACTTCACCGAAACGGCTGAAGTCGACAGCAGGGATCGGCGGAATGCCAGCACCACCGGTTGCGCCGGCGGCCGGTGCTTCCTTGGCTTTTTGCATCATGGCTTTGACGTGCGCCTGCACGTCTTCCTTGATGATACGGCCGTGCGGGCCGCTCGGAGTGACTGCACTCAGCTCGACGCCGAATTCGCGGGCCAGTTGACGCACGGCAGGGCCGGCGTGAACCTTGCCACCTTTTGGCGCAGGCGCGGCGGCCGGGGCAGGAGCAGCCTCGGTTTTCGCAGCAGGTGCCGGGGCAGCAGGTGCTTCAGCTTTTGCCGGTGCAGGAGCAGCAGCGGCCTGGGCAGGAGCAGCAGGTGCCGCAGCGCCTTGAACCTTGAGCTTGAGGATAAAGTCGCCAGTGCCGACTTCGTCATCCAGCTTGACCGAAATACTCTCAACTACACCGGCGGCTGGCGATGGAATTTCCATGCTGGCCTTGTCGGACTCGAGAGTGATCAAGGATTGATCAGCCTCGACGGTATCGCCGGCCTTGACCAGGATTTCGATGATTTTAGCTTTGCCCGACGAGCCGATATCCGGGACATGAATGTCCTGGATGGTAGCAGCGGCAGGTGCAGCCGGGGCCGCAGGGGCCTCGGCAGCAGGAGCAGCAGGTTTTTCGGCCGCAGCAGGAGCTGCAGCAGGGGCCGGTGCTTCAGGCGCCGCAGCGGCGCCCTCGGCTTCCAGTTCCAGCAGTTCGTCGCCTTCTTTCAGGCGGTCGCCCAGCTTGATCTTCAGGCTCTTGACGATGCCGGCCTTGGGAGCAGGGATTTCCATGCTCGCCTTGTCCGATTCCAGGGTCAGGATGCTCTGATCGGCTTCGATACGGTCGCCGACTTTTACAAACAGCTCGATGACTTCACCGTCGCCGCTGCCGATGTCAGGTACTCGAATGAGTTCGCTCACAAATATTCTCCTCAGCAGTCCAGTGGGTTGCGTTTTTCCGGGTTGATGCCGAACTTGACGATGGCTTCTGCCACCACTTTAGGTTCGATATCGCCACGGTCAGCCAGTGCTTCCAGGGCTGCCAACACCACGAAATGACGGTCTACTTCAAAGAAGTGACGCAGTTTTTTGCGGCTGTCGCTGCGGCCGAAACCGTCAGTGCCCAGCACTTTGAATTCCTTGACCGGTACCCACTGGCGAATCTGTTCGGCGAACAGCTTCATGTAGTCGGTAGAGGCAATCACCGGACCTTTACGGCCAGTCAGGCACTCTTCAACGTAGCTCAGCTGAGGCTTCTGGCCAGGGTGCAGGCGGTTGTGACGCTCTACGGCCAGGCCGTCGCGACGCAGTTCGTTGAAGCTGGTAACGCTCCATACGTCAGCGCCGATGTTGAACTGTTCACGCAGGATGATCGCCGCTTCACGGACTTCACGCAGGATGGTGCCGGAGCCCATCAGCTGAACGTGGTGCGCCGCTTCCTTGGTGTCTTCCTCGAGCAGGTACATGCCCTTGACGATGCCTTCCTCGACACCGGCCGGCATGGCTGGCTGCTGGTAGGACTCGTTCATGACGGTGATGTAGTAGAAGACGTCCTGTTGCTCTTCGGTCATCTTCTTCATGCCGTCCTGAATGATCACCGCCAGCTCATAGCCGTAGGTCGGATCAAAGGTGCGGCAGTTCGGGATGGTACCGGCCAGGATGTGGCTGTGACCGTCTTCGTGCTGCAGGCCTTCACCGTTGAGCGTGGTACGCCCGGCGGTGCCGCCGATCAGGAAGCCACGGGTGCGGCTGTCGCCAGCGGCCCAGGCCAGGTCGCCAATACGCTGGAAGCCGAACATCGAGTAGAAGATGTAGAACGGCAGCATCGGCTGGTTGTGGTTGGAGTACGAAGTACCGGCGGCGATGAAGGAGCTCATGGCGCCTGCTTCGTTGATGCCTTCTTCGAGGATCTGACCTTTTTTGTCTTCGCGGTAGAACATCACCTGGTCTTTATCGACTGGCTCGTAGAGCTGGCCGACAGAGGAGTAGATGCCCAGCTGGCGGAACATGCCTTCCATACCGAAGGTACGGGCTTCGTCCGGGATGATCGGAACGATGCGCGGGCCGATTTCCTTGTCCTTGACCAGCTGCGCGAGGATGCGCACGAAAGCCATGGTGGTGGAAATTTCACGGTCGCCGGAGCCGTCAAGGATGGCCTTGAGGGTTTCCAGTGGCGGGGTCGGAATGCTGATGCTCTGTGCGCGGCGCTGAGGTACGAAACCGCCCAGTGCGGCACGGCGCTCGCTCAGGTAACGGGCTTCGGCGCTGCCTGCTTCCGGTTTGAAGAACGGCAGGTTTTCGATTTCGTCGTCTTTGACCGGGATGTCGAAACGATCGCGGAACAGCTTCAGGCTTTCAACATCAACCTTCTTGGTGTTGTGCGCGGTGTTTTTCGCTTCGCCGGCGCCGGTGCCATAACCCTTGATGGTCTTGGCCAGGATAACGGTTGGCTGGTCTTTGTGGTTGACCGCTTCGTGGTACGCCGCGTAGACCTTGTACGGGTCGTGGCCGCCACGGTTGAGCTTCCAGATCTCGTCATCGGACAGATCGGCAACCATCGCCTTGAGTTCCGGCGTGTTGAAGAAGTGTTCACGTACGAACGCGCCGTCTTTGGCTTTGTAGTTCTGGTACTCGCCGTCGATGACTTCGTCCATGCGACGTTGCAGGATACCGTCGACGTCTTTGGCCAGCAGCGGGTCCCAGAAACGGCCCCAGATGACTTTGGTTACGTTCCACTGAGCGCCGCGGAACACGCCTTCGAGTTCCTGGATGATCTTGCCGTTGCCGCGAACCGGGCCGTCGAGGCGCTGCAGGTTGCAGTTGATGACGAAGATCAGGTTGTCGAGGTTTTCACGGCCTGCCAGGGAGATTGCGCCCAGGGATTCCGGCTCGTCGCACTCGCCGTCGCCCAGGAAGCACCAGACTTTCTGGCCAGCAGGGATGTAGCCACGGGCTTCCAGGTACTTCATGAAGCGCGCCTGGTAGATCGCCTGGATCGGGCCAAGGCCCATCGATACGGTCGGGAACTGCCAGAAATCAGGCATCAGCCAAGGGTGCGGGTAGGACGACAGGCCCTGACCGTCCACTTCCTGGCGGAAGTTGTTCATTTGTTCTTCGCTGATGCGGCCTTCCATGAACGCACGGGCGTAAACGCCTGGCGAGGTGTGACCCTGGAAGTAGATCAGGTCGCCGCCGTGTGCGTCGGTCGGGGCCTGGAAGAAGTAGTTGAAGCCGATGTCATACAGGGTTGCGCTGGAAGCGAAGCTGGAGATATGACCGCCCAGGTCAGAATCTTTCAAGTTCGTGCGCATCACCATGGCCATGGCGTTCCAGCGTACCAGCGAGCGAATGCGGCGTTCCATGAACAGGTCGCCAGGCATGCGTGCTTCGTGGGTTACGGGAATCGTGTTGCGATAAGGCGTGGTGATGGCATACGGCAGCTGCGAACCGGTGCGGGTAGCGAGCTCACCCATACGGGTCATCAGATAGTGAGCGCGGTCTTCGCCTTCTTTGTCGAGAACCGATTCCAGGGCGTCCAACCATTCCTGGGTTTCGACGGGATCGAGGTCTTGCATGGCTTGCTCCAGGGCGGATAGGCTTCCAGAATCGGTTGCCTGAGTTTGCGACTGGCCTTGTGGGCAGACGACATAAATTCTTGGATGGCCGGAGGTTGATTCCAGCGGCGTGTAGTTTTACTACAAATCGTCGGCCATTTCAGCCTTTCGAGTGTGTCATGCAGTAGTAAAACTACAGGAATGGTCCTGATGGCCACCTGTTTCGTTGTGCGAAAAATCGATATTGTTGGTGCTTTTATCTGCAATAAGCCGGTGATCTGCGGGCTTGATGCTAAACAAAATGATCTTACAGCTATTTATAACCTTTGTTCGACAGTCGGATTAAACCGCTGTTTCTTCCTGTCACCGTACTCGGCAACACCATAGCCGATCAAGGATAGACCATGAGCCTCCCGTCGCTTGCTCCAATTCCCGGTCTTTTACAGCCACTGGCCAGCCGTGCCGAGCAGTCGTGGCGCACGGCAGTCGCCGGGCTTGAGGGCGGGCACGGGCTCGATGACTGGTCGCCAGAGCGCTGGTCGGCGTTCAGCCGGGTCAGTGCGGCCAGCGACTTCTTTATAGAACAGTCTTTGCGTGACCCCTTGATGTTGCTCGAACTGGCGCGCTCGGGTGAGCTGGACCGCACCTTCGCCCCCGGCGAGTTGTGCGGGCAGATTGCTGCTGCCGCGCAGGCCGCAACCAGCGATGACGAACTGGGCCGCGCACTGCGTCGTCAGCGCACCCGTCAGCAAGTGCGGATTATCTGGCGCGACATCAATCGTCAGGCCGACCTGATCGAAACCTGTCGCGATCTGTCGGACATGGCCGATGCCAGCATCGATCAGGCCTATCGCTGGTTGTATCAACGTCATTGCCAGCAGTTCGGCACCCCCATTGGCAATCGCAGTGGCGAGCCGCAGGCGATGGTGATCCTGGGCATGGGCAAGCTCGGCGCCGTGGAGCTGAACCTGTCTTCGGACATCGACCTGATCTTTGCCTACCCTGAAGGCGGCGAAACCGTGGGGGCCAAGCGTGCGCTGGACAATCAGGAGTTCTTTATCCGCTTGGGCCAGCGCCTGATCAAGGCGCTGGATCCGATGACGGTCGACGGTTTTGTGTTTCGCGTCGACATGCGCCTGCGTCCTTATGGCTCATCCGGTGCGCTGGTGTTGAGCTTCAACGCGCTGGAGCAGTACTACCAGGATCAGGGCCGTGACTGGGAGCGTTATGCCATGATCAAGGCCCGGGTCGTGGCCGGTGATCAGGTGATGGGCGCGCAGTTGCTCAGCCTGTTACGCCCGTTTGTGTATCGTCGCTACCTCGATTTTTCCGCGATTGAAGCGCTGCGCACCATGAAGCAGTTGATCCAGCAGGAAGTGCGGCGCAAAGGCATGGCTGACAATATCAAGCTGGGGGCGGGCGGTATCCGCGAGGTCGAATTTATCGCCCAGGCATTCCAGCTGATTCACGGCGGCCGCGATCTGAGCCTGCAACAACGGCCGCTGCTCAAAGTCCTGACCATCCTGGAAGGCCAGGGCTACCTGCCTGCAGAGGTGGTCGGCGAACTGCGCGAAGGTTATGAGTTCCTGCGTTACACCGAGCATGCAATCCAGGCCATTGCCGACCGCCAGACTCAAATGCTGCCCGACAATCAGCAGGATCAGGCCCGCATTGCCTTTATGATGGGTTTTGACAGCTGGACCGCATTCCATGAACAGCTGATGGCGTGGCGTGGTCGTATTGACTGGCACTTCCGTCAGGTTATTGCTGACCCTGATGAAGAAGAGGTCATCGACGAAGGCGAGCTGATTGTCGGTGGTGAGTGGTTGCCGCTGTGGGAAGAGGTCCAGGACGATGCCGCAGCCTGCGCGCAGCTGGAAGAGGCCGGGTTTGTCGATGCGCCCAAAGCCCTGAAGCAACTGGCGGCCCTGCGTTCCAGTCCGCAACTGCGGTCTATGCAGCGCTTGGGGCGCGAGCGTCTGGATGCTTTTATCCCGCGCTTGCTGGCGCAAGCCGTTGAGCACGCCAACCCTGATCTGGTGCTGGAGCGGGTACTGCCGCTGGTCGAGGCGGTGGCCCGGCGTTCTGCTTATTTAGTGTTGCTCACCGAAAACCCTGATGCTTTGCGCCGTTTGCTGACGCTGTGCGCGGCCAGCCCGTGGATCGCCGAGCAGATCACCCGTTTCCCGTTGCTGCTCGACGAGTTGCTCAACGAGCGCCGTTTGTTCAAGCCGCCGCTGGCCCCTGAGCTGGCCGCAGAGTTGCGTGAACGCCTGACGCGTATCCCCGAAGACGACCTTGAGCAGCAGATGGAAGCCTTGCGCAACTTCAAGCTGGCCCACCGTTTGCGGGTCGCGGCATCGGAAATCTCCGGCAGCCTGCCTTTAATGAAGGTCAGCGATTACCTGACCTGGCTGGCCGAGGCCATTCTGGAGCAGGTGCTGGCCCTGGCCTGGCGCCAGACAGTGGCCAAGTACGGCACGCCACAGCGCACCGACGGCAGCCTGTGCGATCCCGGCTTTATTATTGTCGGCTACGGCAAGGTCGGTGGCATCGAGCTGGGGCATGGCTCGGATCTGGACCTGGTATTTATCCACGATGGCGACCCGAATGCTGAAACCGATGGCGCCAAGCCCATCGACGGTGCGCAGTTTTTCACCCGTCTGGGCCAGCGGATCATCCATTTGCTCACGGCGCAGACCAACTCCGGGCAGTTGTATGAGGTCGACATGCGCCTGCGCCCGTCAGGCGCTTCGGGGTTGCTGGTCAGCTCGCTAGGTGCTTTTGAGCGCTATCAGGAAAACGAAGCCTGGACCTGGGAGCATCAGGCACTGGTGCGCGCCCGCGTGCTGGTGGGCTGCAAACAGGTGGGCGCGGCCTTTGAACAGGTGCGCGCGAGCGTATTGGGCCGCGAGCGGGATTTGCCGACCTTGCGTCAGGAGGTCAGCGAGATGCGGGCCAAGATGCGCGACAACCTGGGCACCCGTATTACCGCTGCCGGAACCGCAGAAAACGCCTTCGAGGCAACGGTGCCGTTCGACCTCAAGCAGGACGCCGGAGGTATCGTCGATATTGAATTTATGGTGCAATACGCGGCCCTGGCGTGGTCCAGGGAACACCCGGCGTTACTGCGCTACACCGACAATATCCGCATTCTGGAAGGGCTGGAGCAGGTCGGGCTGATGCCCGCCACCGATGCCAGCCTGTTGCGCGAGGCTTACAAGGCCTTTCGCGCCGTCGCCCACCGGCAAGCCTTGCAGAAGGAAGCCGGGGTGGTCACGGGGGATCAATTTGTGGTCGAACGCCAACACGTACGGCGCATCTGGTCCGAGCTAGGATTGAGCTGATTTGCTGGCTCACACACAGAGTTAAAGCTGTAAGAACGTATCCGGCGGGTCCATAAGGCCCGTCCAATTTGCCTGCCGCCTCGTGGTGCGGGTGCTGGATTCTTTGAGGAGCGTAATGATGTCGATGGCTGATCGTGATGGTGTGATCTGGTATGACGGCAAGCTGGTGCCGTGGCGTGATGCCACGACCCATGTGCTGACCCATACATTGCACTACGGCATGGGCGTGTTTGAAGGTGTGCGCGCTTACGAAACCCCGCAGGGCGCGGCGATTTTCCGCTTGCAGGCGCACACTGACCGTCTGTTCGATTCGGCCCACATCATGGGCATGAAGATCCCGTTCAGCAAAGACGAAATCAACGAAGCGACCCGCGTAGCGGTGCGTGAAAACAACCTCGACAGCGCCTATATCCGCCCGATGGTGTTCTACGGTTCCGAAGCCATGGGCCTGCGCGCCACCGGCCTCAAGGTGCACGTGATCATCGCCCCCTGGAGCTGGGGTGCCTACATGGGCGCCGAAGCGCTGGAAGTCGGAATCAAGGTGCGTACCAGCTCCTTTACCCGCCATCATGTGAACATCTCCATGACCCGGGCCAAGGCCAACGGCCATTACATCAACTCGATGCTGGCCCTGCAGGAAGCGATTTCCGGTGGAGCCGACGAAGCGCTGTTGCTCGATCCGGAAGGCTTTGTGGCTGAAGGCTCGGGCGAAAACGTATTCCTGGTCAAGGATGGCGTGATCTACACCCCGGACGTGACCGCGTGCCTGAACGGCATTACCCGCAGCACGATCCTGACCCTGGCCACCGAGCTGGGGTACAAGTTTGTTGAAAAACGCATCACCCGCGACGAGGTGTATATCGCCGACGAAGCGTTCTTTACCGGCACTGCCGCTGAAGTGACGCCGATTCGCGAAGTCGACGGGCGTCAAATCGGGATCGGCCGCCGTGGCCCGATCACCGAAAAACTGCAAAAGGCTTACTTTGACCTGGTGACCGGCAAGACTACGGACCATCCAGAGTGGCGTACACTGGTCAAGTAATGTCGGCATAGCATCACAGCAGGGAGGCGAATGCCTCCCTTGCTTGTTTATGGAAACTTATGAATATTTTGATCGTTGGGCCCAGCTGGGTCGGTGACATGGTGATGGCGCAGACACTGTTCCAGTGCCTCAAGCAGCGCCACCCGCAGTGCGAAATCGATGTGCTGGCTCCCGAGTGGAGCCGGCCCATCCTTGAGCGCATGCCTGAAGTTCGCAAGGCCTTGAGCTTCCCGCTCGGCCACGGCGCGCTTGAACTGGCCACGCGACGCAAGATCGGCAAGTCCCTCAAGGGCCAATACGATCAGGCAATCTTGTTGCCCAACTCGCTTAAATCGGCCCTGGTGCCATTTTTTGCGGGTATTCCCAAACGTACCGGCTGGCGCGGCGAGTTCCGCTACGGCCTGCTCAACGATGTGCGCAAGCTCGACAAAGAGCGCTACCCGCTGATGATCGAGCGCTTTATGGCCCTGGCCTATGAGCCTGGGGCCGACCTGCCCAAGCCGTACCCGCGCCCTGATTTGCAGATTGACCCGCAAAGCCGTGCCGGCGCACTGGCCAAGTTCGGCCTGGAGCTGGATCGTCCGGTGCTGGCGCTGTGCCCGGGTGCCGAATTTGGCGAGTCCAAGCGCTGGCCGTCCGAGCACTACGCCAAAGTTGCCGAACAAAAGATCCGCGAAGGTTGGCAAGTGTGGCTGTTCGGCTCCAAAAACGATCACGGGGTAGGCGAAGATATCCGTTCGCGCCTGATCCCGGGGCTGCGCGAAGAGTCGGTCAACCTCAGCGGCGAGACCTCACTGGCCGAAGCCATCGACCTGTTGTCCTGTGCAGATGCCGTGGTATCCAACGATTCCGGGCTGATGCATGTGGCCGCTGCGCTGAACCGCCCGCTGGTGGCGGTCTACGGCTCCACTTCGCCAGGTTTTACCCCGCCCTTGGCGGACAAGGTCGAAATTGTGCGGCTGGGCCTCGATTGCAGCCCCTGTTTTGACCGTACCTGCCGTTTTGGCCACTACAACTGCCTGCGCGAACTGATGCCGCAGCCGGTGATTGAAGCCTTGCAGCGCCTGCAGGGTTCACCGGTCGAGGTTAACTAGGTGCGCGTTCTGTTGGTCAAAACTTCATCCCTCGGGGATGTGATCCATGCCTTGCCGGCGCTGACCGATGCGGCGCGGGCGATTCCGGGCATCACCTTTGACTGGGTTGTGGAGGAGGGCTTTGCCGAAATCCCGACCTGGCACCCCGCGGTGGGCAAGGTGATTCCGGTGGCGATCCGCCGCTGGCGCAAAAATATCTGGCAGACCCTCAAGAGCGGCGAGTGGAGCCGCTTCAAGCAAAGCCTGCGCGCCGAAAAATACGACCTGGTGATCGACGCTCAGGGCCTGGTGAAAAGTGCCTGGTTGACCCGCTACGTGAAAGCCCCGGTTGCCGGGCTGGATAAAGACTCTGCCCGTGAGCCGCTGGCCAGCCGCTTTTACCAGCGCCGCCTGGCGGTAGCCCGCGGGCAGCACGCGGTTGAGCGTCTGCGTCAGTTGTTCGCGGTCGCGCTGGGCTACGACCTGCCCAAAGGGCTGGGCGATTACGGCCTGGATGTCGAAAAACTGGTTGAGCTGCCGCGCAAAAAGCCCTTCGTGCTGTTTTTGCATGGCACCACCTGGGACACCAAGCACTGGCCCGAAGTCTATTGGCGCGATCTGGCCCAGCGCATGGGCCATCTGGGCGTCGAAGTGCGCCTGCCGTGGGGCAATCCGGCTGAAAAAGCCCGGGCCGAACGTATTGCCAATGGCTTGAATAATGCCGTGGTGCTGCCCAAATTGAATCTGGCCGGTGTCGCCAAGGTACTGGCCAGCGCCAGTGCCTGTGTGGCGGTCGATACCGGGCTGGGGCATTTGGCCGCTGCACTGGATGTGCCGACCATTTCCCTGTTCGGGCCTACCAATCCGGGCCTGACCGGGGCCTATGGCAAGGTGCAAATTCACCTGGCCAGCGATTTTCCGTGTGCGCCATGCCTGCAGAAAAAATGCACCTACACTCCGACTGCACAGGACCAGCAGCGGTTTGATCTGAAAAACGAGTGGCCACTGTGCTTCACCCGTTTGAACCCTGAGCGTGTCGCGAGTCGATTAAGCACGTTGTTACTGGCTGAGGAACTGCGCTGATGCAACTGGCTTTTGTGCTGTACAAATACTTTCCGTTTGGTGGGCTGCAACGGGATTTCATGCGCATTGCGCTGGAATGCCAGAAGCGCGGCCATCAAATCCGCGTCTACACCATGATCTGGGAAGGCGATATCCCGCCCGGATTCGAAGTGCTGGTGGCGCCGGTCAAGGCGTTCCACAACCATACCCGCAATGAAAAAATGCTCGCCTGGATGCAGGCCGATCTGGCCAAGCGCCCGGTAGACCGGCTCATCGGCTTCAACAAGATGCCGGGGCTGGACGTGTACTACGCGGCGGACGGCTGCTTTGAAGACAAGGCGCAAAACCTGCGTCATTCGTTTTATCGCTTCTTCAAACGCTACAAGCACTTTGCCGAGTACGAGCGCGCGGTGTTCGCCAAGGACGCCAAGACTGAAATCCTGATGATTTCCGAAGTCCAGCAGCCGCTGTTCATCAAACACTACGACACCCCGCTGGAGCGTTTCCATCTGCTGCCACCGGGTATCGCCCTGGATCGCCGCGCGCCGAACAATGCCGCCGAGATTCGCGCCGAGTTCCGACGTGAATTCAATCTGGCAGACGACGACTTGCTGCTGGTGCAGATTGGCTCGGGCTTCAAGACCAAGGGTGTGGATCGCAGCCTCAAAGCGCTGGCGGCCTTGCCGGGTGAGCTCAAAAAACGTACGAAATTGTTTGTAATCGGCCAGGACGACCCCAAAGTCTTTCAATTGCAGAGTGCCACTTTGGGTTTGGGCGATCATGTGCAGTTCCTCAAGGGGCGCAGTGATATCCCGCGCTTCCTGCTGGGCGCCGATTTGCTGATTCATCCGGCCTATAACGAAAACACCGGCACTGTATTGCTTGAGGCACTGGTAGCGGGTTTGCCGGTGCTGGTCAGCGCTGTTTGCGGCTACGCCCATTACATCAGCGACGCCGATTGCGGTCGGGTCCTGGACGAGCCGTTCGAGCAGGCGCAACTCAATGAATACCTGACACACATGTTGTCCGACGACACTGCGCGCGCGGCCTGGAGCCGAAACGGCCTGGCCTACGCGCAGACGGCCGACCTCTACAGCATGCCGCAGCACGCTGCGGATGTGATTCTGGCGGAGCAACACTGATGAAACTGATTCTTGCCGAACCGTTCAAGAGCTTGTGGGCAGGGCGCGATGCGTTCACCGAAGTCGAGCGTCTGGAAGGCGAGGTTTACCGCGAACTGGAAGGCCGGCGTACCTTGCGTACCGAAGTCGACGGGCGCGGTTTCTTTGTGAAAATCCACCGTGGCATTGGCTGGGGTGAAGTGTTCAAGAACCTGCTGACGGCCAAGCTGCCAGTTCTTGGCGCCGGCCAGGAGTGGCGGGCGATCAAGCGCCTGCACGAAGTGGGTGTGCCGACCATGACGGCCGTGGCTTACGGCGAAAAGGGCAACAACCCGGCAGCCCAGCATTCCTTCATCATCACCGAAGAACTGGCGCCGACGGTCAGCCTCGAAGACTTCAGCCTCAACTGGGTCAAGCAGCCACCGCAGCCCAGGCTCAAGCATGCGCTGATCGCTGAAGTGGCACGAATGACCGGCATGATGCACCGTGCCGGGGTCAACCACCGTGACTGCTATATCTGCCATTTCTTGCTGCACACCGACAAACCGGTGACCGCAGACAACTTCCGCCTGTCGGTGATCGATCTGCACCGCGCCCAGACTCGCGCCGTGATCAGTAAGCGCTGGCGCAACAAGGATCTGGCGGCACTGTATTTCTCGGCCCTGGATATCGGCCTGACCCAGCGGGACAAACTGCGCTTCCTGCGCGGTTACTTCCAGATGCCCCTGCGCCAGATCCTGCGCGAAGAAGCCCGCCTGCTGGCGTGGCTCGAAGGCAAGGCGAACAAACTCTACGAACGCAAACAGCGTTATGGAGATGCACTGTAATGGCGGGTTGGAATCTGGAACCTGCTTACAGTGCGTTGGCGTCTGATTTTGGCAGTCTGGAGGCAGTATTTGCCTTGCAGGGGGAGCATCTGACGCGCGATCCGCTATCGGAAGTCATCCGTGTGCAGCGCGATGGCGTGAATTATTACGTCAAGCGCTACACCGGGGCCGGCAAGGGCCTGCGCCGTTATCTGGGCCGCCCGCGGGTCAAGTCCGAATGGCAGAACCTCAAGCGCTTCGCCAAGTGGGGTATCCCCACGGCCGAGGTGGTGGCTTGGGGCCTTGAACGCAGTGGGTTCGCCTACTCCCGTGGCGCCATGATCACCCGCGAACTGCCCAATACCCGGGATTTGTCAGAGTTGGCGGACAACCATGATCCGCTGCTCAAGGATCGTGCCTGGGTAGATTGTGTCAGCCGTCAGTTGGCGCGTTATACCAAGACCATGCATGACCATCGCTTTACCCATAACGACCTGAAATGGCGCAATTTGCTGATCGATGAGCAGCCCAAGCTGTTTTTGATCGATTGCCCCAACGGCGATTTCTGGCGCGGCTTCTGGCTCAAATACCGCATCACCAAAGACCTGGCGTGCCTCGATAAAGTGGCCAAGTACCATTTGTCCTACACCCAGCGTTTGCGTTTCTATTTTCAATACACCGGGCGCACGACGCTCAATGCGGCGGATAAGGAACGTGTCCGTCATATCGTGCGTTTTTTCGAGGGCCGGGAATGACAGACTTTATGGCAGACGCCGACCGGGCATTGCTTGAGCGCAATGGCCTGGCTGACTTTGATGCCCTGTGGGCCGTGCAGCTGGAAGCGGTGGACGAGCCCAATACCAGTGGTGGTGGCTGGAGTAGCGTGTTTCGCATGGATCTTGAAGGTCAGGGCTATTACCTCAAGCGTCAGAGCAATTACCTTACGCGCACGCTGCACAGTCCGCTGGGCGAGCCGAGTTTTGCCCGCGAATTCCGTAATATTCAGCGCTATAAGCACATAGGTATTCCTGCGCTGGAAGCGGTGTTTTTTGGTGAGCGAAAAGTGCCGGGCGAGCGTCGTGCAGTGCTGATGACCCGTGCGCTGGACGGTTGGAATGACCTCGACTCGCTGCTCGAGCAATGGCCCCAACTGACCACAGAGCAGCAGCAGGCGATTTTGCGCGAATGCGGCCAATTGGCTCGTCGGCTTCACGCTGCGCGGCAGGTGCATGGTTGTTTTTACCCCAAACATATCTTCCTGCAGGCCGATGGCGCGGGGGGGTATCGCGCTCAATTGATCGATCTGGAAAAAACCCGGCCCTTGTTGCTGGGCCAGCGGGACAGGGTCAAGGACATTGAGCCGTTGTTGCGTCGGGCCGATGTCTGGAGCGAAGCAGAGGTGCGCGCCTTGCTCGCTGCTTATCTGGAACAGCCCGTCGACAGTTCCTTGGTCGATGCCTGGCTGACGCGACTGTATGTGCGGCGCAATCAAAAAGGGGGGCGCTGATGCGTTTGTCCGAACTGCTGAAGGCTGGCCGTGCGCCAGGCTTGCCGCTGAGTATCGAACTGGCCGACGCAGCAGGGCCTGCGCAATTGCAACTGCTGACCTTGCTGCGGGTATTGCCGGGCCAGCGTTATGTCGGTGCCGGGGTGTGGCGCGGGCGTACCGTACTGGCCAAGATGATGGTCGGCAACAAGGCTGCGCGCAACTTTCAGCGCGAGCTGACCGGGGTGCGTCTGCTGGCTGAACAAGGCTTGACCACGCCGCAACTGCTGGCCGATGGCTTGCAGGAAGGTGAGGGGGGCTGGTTGCTGTTCGAGTACCTGGAGGGCGCTCAGAGCTTGGGCGATGCCTGGGATGCAGTCGCGTCGTTGCCGGTGCTGGCTGATGAACAAGTGGCCGTACTTGCCGAGGCTTTGACTGCCATCGGGCAGATGCACCGCAAGGGTCTGTGGCAGGAAGACCTGCATCTGGACAACCTGTTGCGTCAGGACGGCAAGCTGTATTTGATCGATGGTGCAGGCATCTGTGTCGAAGAGGCAGGCAAACCGCTGTCGCGGCAAAAAGTGCTGGAAAACCTCGGCGTGTTTTTTGCCCAGTTGCCCAAAAGCCTTGAGCCGTTTATCGAAGAATTACTCGTGCACTACCTGCTGAGCAACGGCGAGCATGCCTTGCCGCTTGAAGCGCTGCTCAAGCAGGTCGAGAAAGTCCGTGCCTGGCGCCTGAATGACTTTTTAAACAAGGTTGGCCGTGATTGCTCATTGTTCAGCGTGCACCGCGGGGCGTTTGCCTTGCGTGCCGTCCTGCGCGAAGAAGAGCCGGCGATGTTGCCCGTTTTGGCCAGGGCTGATGCGTTGCTTGATCAGGGGCATCTGTACAAGACCGGTGGCGCGGCGAGTGTCGGCAAGGTTGAAGTAGCGGGCCGCATGCTGGTGGTCAAGCGCTATAACATCAAGGGCTTTGCCCACTGGCTCAAACGTTTCTGGCGCCCGAGCCGGGCCTGGCATTCATGGCGTGAAGGCAACCGTCTGGCGTTTTTGGGGATTGCCACGCCTAAACCGTTGGCAATGCTGGAGACCCGTTTTATGTGGTTGCGGGGCAAGGCGTATCTGGTGACGGAGTTTTTGCCGGGGCCGGATATCATCGAGCGTTTTGCGCCGTATGTTGAGCACGGAGATGCGCCCGAAGCCGAATTGATGGCTTTGGAGCGGTTGTTTGCCGATTTGATCCGCGAGCGTATCAGCCACGGTGACCTCAAGGGCCATAACGTGTTCTGGGATGACGGGCGCTGGGCGCTGATTGATCTGGATTCGATGTGCCAGCATCGCTCATCGAGCAGCTTCGCTTCAGCGTACGCCCGCGATCGTGCACGCTTTATGCGCAACTGGCCGGTGGGCAGTGCGTTGTATCAGGTGATTGACGGGCGATTGCCGACAAACCCTGACTGAAACCTAGCCAGGACTTTCTGTGGGAGCGAGCCTGCTCGCGAATGCTCTTCGCGAGCAAGCCCGCTCCCACAGGGGCGTGCCCGTGCTGTCAGAAGCTGTACTGCGCCCCGGCTCCGGCATACCACGAGCGGCCCGGCGCAGCTTCGTAGTAGCGACTGTTGGAGTCGCCGACAATCACCGAACCCACATACTGACGGTCCAGCAGGTTGTCCAGACGCAAGGTCTGGTGGAAGGTCCAGTGCTCGATCTTCTGTTCAAACTTCGCCCGCCAGTTGAATACGGTATAAGCAGGTGCTGCCTTGGCGGTGTTGGTGTCTTCCACATATACCTTGCTGCGGTACATGCCTTCAATAGCCGTACTGACCCAGTCGGCCGGCTTCCAGTTCACCTCGGCAAACAGCGTGGTCTGCGGTACGCCCGGCAGGTAGTTGCCTTTGTCTACGGTACCGCTGGTGCTGGCGAAGTCGCTGTCGTAGGTGGCTTGCAGGCGAGTGTAAGCGAGGGTTGAGGTCCAGTGTTCTGCGAGCTGGCTCTCTACACCCAGTTCAAAGCCCCGGCGCAAGGTGCGGCCGGCGTTCTGGTAGGTCGTACGGCCACCGGTATTACTCAGCACCACCAGTTCATCTTCTGTGGTGATCTGGAATATGGCCGCATTGATCCGCGTATTGTTGAGCTGCGCCTTGAGGCCCATTTCATATTGGGTGCTCTCGGAAGGTTTGAGGCCGAAATTGAAGCCCTGGCCGCTGGGCGAGTATGCCAGTTCGGCCTGAGTCGGCGTTTCAAAGCCTTTGCCTGCACTGATATAACCATGCAGCTCGGGGGTAAAGGCATACATCACGCTGACGGATGGCGTGGCCTTTTCGTAACGCTTGGTGCCACTGGCGTCGCCGTTGCTCAAAAATTGATCATCGACGTCCATCTCCATGGTGCTGTAGCGCAAGCCGGCCTGTACCGTCCAGTTGTCCAACGCCCAGTTGGCCTGTACATACGGGTCGAGACTGCGGGCGGTATCTACCTCATCACGCACCAGTGCGCCTTTGACCCCCAGCTCACTGCCGATAAAGTTTTGATAACCGTGGCGGCTGTCCTGGCTCTGATCGAAGTCCAGGCCGCCAATCAGGGTCAGATCGCCCGGTACACCGTAGACCGGTTGCATCCAGCGCAGGCTGCCGCCGTAGAACTTGCGATCGAATTGCACGACACCGCCGCCCTGTTTATTGCTGGCTGCTGTGGGCGGAATCGCCAGATACTGAATAACGCTGCGCGTACCGGTATAGGCATTGACCTGCAGGGTAGCGTCACCGATATAGCGCTCGTAGTTCAGGCCCAGTTGCTGATGGTCGATGCTCTTACGGGTGTTGTAGGTAATGGCATTGGGCGTTACCGAGCGCGGGTCGGCCTTGTAGGCTTCCCAGCTTTGGCCCAGCGGATCCTGTGTGCCGTTTTGCTCAAGGCTGCTGTAGATCAGCGCCAGCTTGCTGTCTTCGTCGGGCTTGAGGTTGAGCTTGGCGAAGGTCTGGTCCCGGCGTGCGGCGCTGTGGTCGCGGTAGCCGTCGGTGTCCATGCGTGAGGCATCAAGCACAAAGCCGACGTCGTCGGTGGCGCCCTCGGCGGTCAGGTGGTTCTTGCTCATGCCGTCGCTGCCGACCAGGGTCTCGGCGCCAATGCGCGGCGGGCCCTCGCCGTCGCGGGAGAACATTTGAATCACGCCACCGGCGTTACTGCCATACAGGGTTGCCGCCGGGCCGCGCAGCACTTCAATGCGCTCGGCGGTATCGAGGTTGAAGGTTGCAGCCTGGCCCTGGCCGTCGGGGGTGCTGGCCGGTATGCCGTCGGCAATCAGCTTGATGCCGCGCACCCCAAACGCCGAGCGGGCACCAAAGCCACGGGAAGATATTTGCAGGTCCTGGGCATAGTTCTGACGGTTTTGCACCACCAGCCCCGGTACACGGGACAGCACCTCGGATGCATTGATGCCCAGTTGGCCATCCTGGATTTGCTCCTGATTGATACTGTCCACCGAGTACGGCAGGTCAAAACTCGGGCTGGCGCTGCGCGAGCCGGTGATGACACTGGGATCCAGCTCCAGGGTTTCGGCGCAGACGACAGGTGCCAGGCACAGGCCTGGCAGTAACAGGGCAAGGTGAGCAGGTGTGAAATATTTCATGGGCAAATCGGGTTCCGTGTGACGCGACCCGTCCAGGGCGACGGGGGGAGGCTAGCAGAGGGCGCGCAGTTTAGCGGCTGAGGTGCGGATATCCAGCAAAACAAGTGACAAGGACGCGCTGAGCCGTCCCTGTCTTGAACGTGATGAGCGTCGGGCGCGGGGTTATTGCACTTGGGTCATGTTGATGTCTTGTAAGCCATGGATCAGGTCTTTGAGGGTGTCGTAGCGTTTTTGGTGGATGGTTGGCCAGCTTTCACGTTCGATAAAAATCTGACCATTGGCGTCGGTTCTCAAAGGGGTATGCACAATTTCGTGGTTATTTGAGCGATGTATCAACTGGGCGCCTTGAGGGGATGCGCTGTCCAGGCGGAAGAACCCCGGAACCGGTAGCCTGTTATTGGTTTGCGATGGGGAGAGGGCTGGTAAATGGGGCTTTGTGCCTGGAATGTCGATTTGCAGCCAGTAATCGTTTTTCAAAAAGCGGTAGTTAGCATGTTTGTTATCCGCGGGGATGATTTCACCGATGTCCTGACGCAAGCCGCGGCTGGTGCCCGGGGCTGAATCCGATACTCGCACGGATATCGCCCCTTCAAGTTCGGCCAGCCCCGGTATGCCCTCAAAGGTGTTGGCATGTGAGTTGCCCGTCAGGGCTATCCATTTGCCTCCTGGGTTTTGGGCCTGATGAGCGCGAATCGTACGGGAGGCAAAGTAGCTGAACATTTCATAACGGTTTAGCCAGGGCGTTTCGCTCGGTGTGCTTTTCGGGTAGTAACTGGCCGAGCAGTCAACCGCGATAACCCTGATGCCATGCCGTCTGGCCTCGCGCACCAGTTGGCTGAAGGTATGGCGGCTGGAGGGGTTGATCTGATGACCAAAATCCTGATCCTCAAGGTATTTGTTCAACCTGAGGGGCATTTTTCCGCTTTGGAAGTAGTCATCCAGAAGGCTTTGGTGCAGGTCGCTTTGCAGGTGCTCCATGTAGAGGACCTTTACGTCGTGCCTGGCAAACTCGGCCATGTTGTCGATCAGGATCTTTTTACTCGATTGGTGAGAGTGGGTTTCACCCCACACGATGCCATCTGACTGCTCGAACAGGTGGTTGATCAACGCTTGTTCCTGCACGTTGCCAGGTAATTGCGGGCGGGTGGCCCGGGGTTTTGCAGGTTTTGTCAGGAAGTAGGCCTTGGCATCCGCGAGCAACTTGATCCGCAGCTCCTTGAATGCCCGGTGGGCAAGGCTGCGCTCGGACGCAAAATCCATAAAGTCAGTGATGCCATCGAGTACTGAACGATGGTTCTCGGTGATGTCCCGAAGTGCTTCCTGGTACTCGGCGGGCATGTCGTAGTCGCTGTATTTGAGGTGGGGCACATCGCCAGGCAACTCGGTGAGATGCCCGGTCAGAGGTACCCAGCGTTTGCTGTTGTCCGCCAGCCTGTGCTTGATTTGCCAGCGGCCTGCGGTGCGCCGGACCTTGAAGCTGGCGCTTGCGCCAGCGCTTGAACTCGATTGCGGTTGCAAGTACCAGTTGCGGCCCAGCCAGCTGCTGTAGACTTCGAACACGTCGCTGTCCTGCTTGATATATCGCATGTTGTCTATGCGATAGATGCCCTGCTCGTCAGGGGTGTAGCGGCTGAGATCGACGCCTCTGACGCGCGCGTTGTCGATTACCCTTTCAATGCCGGGTTTTTGTTTGAGCAAAGGGGTTGTTGGATCGACATCCCATTGCCCGGCCGAGAGTTCGCGCAAGGGGATGCTGTACGGTGCGTTGGGTTTGCGCTCATCCAGTGCGCGCCAGGTGTTGTCCAGGTTGTCGTACTGGCTGCGATAGAACCTGCCGTTTGTGTTTTTGGTGTAGCAGGCGGTCTGACCATTGGCAGTGGGCGCTTCATACACACCTGCACCGTATTCATCCCCCGTGCGCAGCCTGAGCCTGGCACCGGGATAATGGCTGGCAGCAGCGGGACTCAACGAGGGTACGGGCTGTTTTGCGCGTTGACGTATCGAATTGCCGAATACGGCTGAGCCGGTAAAGTCCGAGGCGCCGTCAGTCAGGTAGGTGATGGACTCCATAAAGTGCAGCAGAGCTTCGTGTTTTTCGTCGCGCTGCAGGGCATCAAGGCCTCTGATGATCTGAGCGATAAACCGCGCCAGTACGATGGGCAGCAGCACTCGGGTGGGCAATGCGAAAGACAGGATGTCGATTGCCGTCAGTACGGCCTCTTTGGCAGTGTTTACGTTGCTTTCCCAGGTAGAAGTCGACTGCTCGTCAGCATCGCGGATGGCGTGCAAGGCCTCGGTGTCGTAGGACGCTTCGAACAGGTCATGGCTGATGCCCTGCAGTTGCAGATTGGCCTCGCTCAGTCCCCGCTCCAACAGCGGCTTGATATACGGCTGTTGCGCCGGTGTCACGTGGCGCATCACATAGGCTCGCCAAATAGGCCGTGACAGGATCTGGCCCAGCTCGTTGCGTGAGTTGGCAACCAGGAACCAGCGGCTCTCAGGCCCGCCGGGGGTGTAGCACAGCAGTTGCCCGGAGCCGGTGGCGCTGAACACCAGCAAACCCGGTAGTGGTTTATAGCGCAACATCAGCAGATGGACTTTGACCTGCTCACCGTTGATTTGTGCACGGTTGTTCTCTACGGGCTGCTCAAGCGCAGCCCTGACCCATGACACCTGTTGGGTGGTCAGCGCACCCGCCAGCGTGGCTTCAAGCAAGTCCAGGTTCAGTTGTGCCTGCTTAAAAGCGACATAGCGCTCCTTGCGCCATTGGGCCTGGCTGGAGTTGACCAGCAGCTCCTTGAGATTTTTTTTGTAGCGCTCGCCAATATCCAGCTGGCGCACCAGCGTTTTCAGATAGCTGCTGGTCAGCACGGCATGTTTCTGGCCCGCTCCATCCTTGACTTGTGCAGTGAGGGCGAAAGTGACGTCCCAGATACCGACATTGGACAGCGCCAGCTCACTCAGGCTACGGCGTGTGGTGTGGTAACTGATGATCGGCCCGGTTCTGCCCAGGCTCATGCCTGCAGGAAACCCGGAACCACTGACAGGGTTGATCAAAGGGCCGGTGCGCAGGGCTTCAGTGGTCGAGATGAAGATCTCGTCCGGGTCGACGTCTATGCCGTGGTCTTTTTTGATCTGTTGCTGTAACTGAAGGCGGGCATAACCCAGCAGTGTATGTTTGCGGCCGATTTCGCTGAGGGGTTGGGCGTCATCGGATTCTGCCGCCAGGCGCTCGTGATTCAGGCGCTCAACGGCCAGCCGCCACTGGGTTTTTTGGCTGTCTGAAGCAGTCTTCAACCAGTCGGGCAATTGGCTTTCCAGCAATCGGGTATAGCGCCCGCGCAGTATGTTGGCGGGATTTAGGGGCAGGCTTGCAGCCAGGGATTGGTCGACGCAGTCGGATAGCTGATCGAGGGATGTGTCTTGCTTGAGATTGCGTGCCACCGACCAGGCATGGTGCATGTCGCTTTTTTGTTTGTTGATCAATTGATCGCTGAAGACGGTAGCTATGGCGCTGTCTGCAACCGGGCTGTAGTCGACTTGCTCATGGGCCAGGGCGCGCTCCCGATCTTCGGTGAGTACGCACGTGAGCAGTGTTTCACGCTGGTAAGGATCGTTGAGCCGGGTCGACAGTTCCTGGCTGAGGGCGGCGAGTGAATCGAACACTTCCAGGCCAGTGTTCGGCAGGTAAAGCACTGAAGGCCGCGGGGTGGGATCCAGGGCAGTGCGCTTGTCCTGCACGCTGGCTGAGATCAGGGGCAGGTGTTTCGTGGTAATCACGAAGGCGCCGTGCAGCACTGCAGTCCTTTGCATGAGACGACTGCTGAGTGCCAGCGTGTAAAAGCCGTAGGGGCCGGGCGTTTTTGGCGCGGGAGATGGGCTGGCATCAGGGAGTACCTGATTGATCATGTCCAGGGCGGTGGGGCTGAAGGTGCTGTCCTCGTGGCGCACGGAGGCTTCTGCGCGGATCAGCCTGTGGGCAAATTGCGACAGCCAGTCTTTGGGCGCTTGGCCATTGAGGTCCTTGTGGGGTGTGCGCCAGAAGTCGTTAAGGGCATCCCTCACACACAACTGCGGGGAGCGGACGACAAACTCAAGGTATTTTTCGAGTTCAGGGGCGGATACCCCGGCCGTTCGATCCTCCTCGTCAAGGGTATAGGCGTAGTTGTAGACGCGGGTGGCACCCTGTACGAAGGTCGGGATCTGGCCGGTCAGGTAGCACTGGTCTATCAGGGCAGTCACCGACTGGCTGGTGATAGTGGGGTTTTGGCCAGGCTGGGCTGCGATCTCTTCATTGATGAAAAGAAAGTCGGTGCAGGTGTCAGCGGGCAACCGCGGAAAAAATACCCGCAGGCAGTGATCCAGCGACAGATCAAGGTTGGGCAAGGCATTGCGCAGCACGAGCAGTTCGCGCTCTGCGTCTTTGAGGTTAGCGAGTGCACTGGGCATGGGGTCGTTCCTGTCTATTGACGCGTACGTCGGTGTATCCACAGGAAATCCCAAAACGTTCGGGTGTTAGGGCTACATATATGTGCCCCGGCGATTTTTTTGCAGATGAGGGCGCGCAATAGGGCGTGGCAAATCGTGCAGGGTCACTGCGGGCGTCTTTACGCTATAATCCCGCTCTTTAGCTGTTTCTCGAACTGCGAGGAACGCATCATTTTTTCAGGCGCCCGCCGCCTGCCTGCATTCAAAAGAGGCTAATCCAGTGGCATTGACGATTCTTGGCCTGTCCGGCGCCCTTAGCCATGATCCCTCCGCAGCCCTCTATATCGACGGCAAGCTGGTAGCGGCGGCTGAAGAAGAGCGCTTCGTACGCGATAAGCATGCAAAGAACCGCATGCCCTACGAGTCCGCAAAATTCTGTCTTGAACAAGCGGGTATCAAACCTTCCGACGTTGACGTGGTGGCGATCCCGTTCGCTCCGATCAGCTTGTTCGGCAAGGCTCGCTGGCACTACGCCAAGCGCTACTGGTACGCCCCGGACCGCGCCCTTGACGCGATCCTGATGGGCAACCGGCGCTACAAGCGCTACCGCAACAAGATCGTGTTCTGCCTTGAGCAGCTGGGCTTCGACCCGAAGAAAATCAAGATCGAACCGGTCGAGCACCACCTGGCTCACGCATCCAGCGCCTACCATTGCTCGGGTTTCAAAGAGAAAACCGCGATCCTGGGCATCGATGGCAAGGGCGAGTACGCCACGACCTTCTTCGGCTACGGCGAAAATGGCAAGATCACCAAGATCAAGGAGTTCTTCGACCCGGACTCCCTGGGTGGCCTGTACGGTGCAATCACCGAGTTCCTCGGTTTCGAGATGCTCGATGGCGAATTCAAGGTCATGGGCATGGCGCCGTACGGCGACGCCAGCAAGTACGACTTTTCGCGTCTGGCCTCGTTCGAAAACGGCGAACTGGTGATCAACACCGAATACGCCAACGTGATCGGCCTGCGTCGCTATAAAGAGAACGGCAAGGGCTTCTACTTCTCGCCAAAACTGATCGAGTGGCTGGGCCCCAAGCGCGAAGGCGATATCGCCGACGAGCCGTACATCCACTACGCGGCCAGCATGCAGGCGCTGTTTGAAAAACTGTCTCTGCAGATGATCGACTACTACCTGGGCGACATCCTCAAGGAAACCGGCAAGATTGCCTTTGCCGGCGGCTGCGCGTTGAACGTGAAGCTGAACCAGAAAATCATTGCCCGCCCGGAAGTCAAAGAACTGTTCGTACAGCCTGCGTCCGGTGATGCCGGTACCGCAGTCGGCGCAGCGGCGTATGTATCCCACGCTCGCGGTGTGCCGGTCGAGAAGATGGAACACGTCTACCTCGGCCCTGCGTACAGCAACGAAGACGTGATCGCGGCCTGTGCCCGTCACCCTGGCAAACCTGCCTACCGCCGCATCGAAAACACCCCGGAGCGCATCGCCAAGATCATGGTCGATGGCAACCCGGTAGCGTGGTTCCAGGGGCGCATGGAGTTCGGCCCGCGTGCATTGGGCGGTCGCTCGATCATCGGTTGCCCGAGCAGCGAAGGCGTGGCAGACCGCATCAACGAACAGATCAAGTTCCGCGAGCGCTGGAGGCCTTTCTGCCCGTCGATGCTCGACACCGTAGGCCCGCAGATGATCAAGGTCGATCACCCGGCACCCTTCATGACCTTCACTTTCGAAGTGGCTGAAGAGTGGAAGACCCGCGTGCCGGAGGTTGTCCATGAAGATGGTACTTCCCGCGCCCAGGTGCTCAAGCGCGAATACAACCCGCGTTATTACGACATGATGAAGGCGCTGGAAGTGCTGACCGGTAACGGCGTTTCGCTGAACACTTCGCTTAACCGTCGTGGCGAGCCTATGGTTTGCTCGCCGACTGACGCGCTGAACATGTTCTTCGGTTCCGATCTGCAGTACCTGATCATGGAAGACATCCTGGTGGTTAAAGACGGCGCCGAGACTTATGAATCGCTCGACTGAGCGTCATGTGCTGCAGTTCTGCCACGGCTATGACGGGCCGTTCCTGGACTGTGCGCGCCAGTACGCGAGCCTGTTTGCCGGTACCGGGTACAAGGTCACCACGGTCTTCCTGACCGGAGCAACCGACCCTGAAGTGGCAGCAGGCTGTGCGTCTGATGAAGTGATCTTTATGGAATTCAGCTCCAGGGCCATTCGTGGCCTGAAGCTGGGTGCCATCGCCAGGCTGCGCAAGATCGCAGCCTCGCGCAATTTCAGTTTTTGCATCGCCCACCGCTTCAAGCCGATTTATATCGCCTTGTTGGCCACCGGCTTGCCGGTGATCGGCGTGCATCATGCGTTTGGCGATTATCAGCGTCGCAGCCGCAAACTGTTTGCCCACCTGTTTCGCAAGCGCCTGAGCCTGCTCGGTGTTTCCGACGCGGTGCGTGACGACATGCGCAAGTGCCTGCCCAAGTGGCCATCAGGGCGTATCAACACGCTCTATAACCGTATCGATATCGATGCGGTCCAGGCCGGGCAATTGTCTGGCACCCCGGCGCGCGAAGCGTTGGGGCTGTCGGTCGATGGCTTTATTGTCGGCAACGTCGGTCGCCTGCATCCGGACAAGGACCAGGCCACGCTGATTCGCGGTTTTGCCCTGGCGTTGCCCAATCTGCCGACTGACAGCCAACTGGTCATTATGGGCAAGGGGCGTCTGGAGGAGGATCTCAAAGAGCTGAGCAATGAGCTGGGGATCGGCGATCAGGTGCTGTTTTTGGGCCAGGTGCCTGATGCACGCCGCTATTTCAGGGCCTTTGACGTGTTTGCGTTGAGCTCTGATCACGAACCGTTTGGCATGGTGCTGCTTGAGGCTATGGCTGCCGGTGTGCCGTTGCTGGCAACGGCCTGTGGCGGTGCCAAAGAAGTGGTCGAGGGCGTGGGGATTTTGTTCCCGCTGGGCGATGCCGAGCATCTGGCCCAGGGCCTGCAGCACCTGGCTCAACTCGATGATGAGCAGCGCATGGCTTGCGCCGAACTGATGCTTGAGCGTTTGCACGAACGTTTTAGTGATCGGGCGGTGCGCAATACCTTCTGGCACTTGGCGCAAGTCACCGACCTGATTGCGGAGTCCTGATGCTCAATCGATTTCAAGGCTGGCGTGAGCGCGGCTGGAGCGTTGTGGATTCCGGCACTTATGCCGATGCCTGGCAGCGTTTTGGCGGCAGCGTCGCTACCCACCCGATGGTCGTTGAACGTCTGGCGCAGTTGGCCGGTATTCCTGTGCGTTATCTTGCCTGGGAGCAGGACGGCAAGCTGAAGGCGGCGATCCCGACCTGGGGGCGCGATCTGGCCTTGTCCAAGGATGTGCTCAAGCGTCATGGCAAAAAAGGTCTGTTCGATCTGGGCAACGCCGAGCTGATCCTGCCCGCAGCTGCGGATGCAGCGGCGCCTTTGCGTCATCGAGCACGCTACCTGTCGCAGCTCAATGAGGGCCGTTTCAGCAATCTGCTGCCGCAAGCCGAGCAGTTGGCGATGGCTCGCACGCCGGAAGAACTGTCGAAAAAATTCCGCTACAACCAGCGCCGCGAACTGCGTTTGCTGGAGGAGGCGGGTGGGGTAGTGCGCCCGGTTTCGGAGTTTTCCAGCGTTGAGCTGGCAAGCATTTATTGCGATCTGTTTTTGCGCCGCTGGGGCTTTGTTGCCACAGGGGCCGAGCGGATGGCCGAGGTCATCGAACTGTTGCGCGAGCTGTTGATCGGCTCGGTGATTTTCCTCAACGATGCGCCGATAGCGATTCAATTGGTGTACCGCGCTGAGTCGCCCGAGTGGATCAGTGTCGAGTACGTCAATGGCGGTGTTGACCCTCAGACCCGTGAATTCAGCCCTGGCAGCGTGTTGAGTTTTATCAATACCCAATCTGCCTGGGAGCAGGCCCGCAGTCTCAACAAGCCTTTGCGCTTCTCGTTCGGCCGCGCCGACCGTGAATACAAAGAGCGTTGGTGCAACCCGGTGCCCGTGTTCAAAGTCTGAAACACAAATCTTGTAGGTGCGGACTTGCTCGCGATGGTATCACTGCGTTTTTTAACATCCCGCAGTGCCTGCATCGCGAACAGGTTCGCTCCCACGAGAGATCAATCACAAGAGCCTAGCCATGAGCCAACCCGCCTCGCGCAAACAGCAACTTCTCAAGCGTCATCGGCGCAACAAGCGTATTGGCCTGCTGATCGGCCTGCTGGTGCTGATTGCCAGTGGCGTGTTGCTGGCCTGGTGGTTGCCGCCGGTGTTGGCGGTGCTGGGCTGGGTGGCCCATGAAGCATGGTTTGCCGATCATCTGTTCTATTCGCCCAAGGACGATTACCAGTACAGCTTCCCGGCCGGCAGCGAGCAGCCGGCGGTGCGCCTTGAGGGCGACAAGCTGGTAGCGGAGCACCCGCTGCAACTGGCAGGAGATGAAACCCTGATCCTGGAGGTCAAGGTTAAAAGTGGCTGGCTGGGACGCTTTGTTGACCCGTATGTGCAACTGTCGGGTGGCGAGTCGGCGGACCGGCAAACTTTCGAGCGTGGCGTGAATGGCCAGCGCTACCTGAACGTGAGTGGTTGTGCGCAGGCGCTGGTCGCGGGGCAGTTGCGTGTGCGCGGGCGCTACTGCCGCGTTTTGGGCCAACCTGAACTGCGGATTTTCCGTCAACCCGATTATCGCCAGCAGCGGATCATGGTTGTTGCGCCCCACGCCGATGATGCAGAGCTGGCCGCGTTTGGCCTGTACAGCCAGGCCAAAGAAGCCTGGATCGTGACCCTGACCGCTGGCGAAATCGAAGCCGGGCATTATCAGCAAATGGGCCTGCCACGGGCAGAGGCCGCCCGCCTCAAGGGCCGTTTGCGCGCGTGGGACAGCATGGTCGTACCGCGCTGGGCCGGGGTGCCTGAAGCCCATTGCGCGCAATTGGGTTATTTTTGCCTGCAATTGCCCGCCATGCAGGGCGCTCCCGATCAGCCGATGGCCTCGCGCGAGGCCGATTTGAGCGACATTCGCGTATTCCGCCAATTCAACCCGTTCCCGTTGCCCGCCGATCAGGACGGCGCGCCGACCTGGCATAACCTGCTGGCCGACTTGCGTGCATTGATTCTGCGCGCGCGCCCTGAAGTGATCGTGCTTCCGCACCCGTCAATCGACCCGCACCCGGACCATATCTGTGCCCATGACGCTGTCATCGAGGCCCTTGAAGGCCTGGAGTGGCAGCCGACCACGGTGCTCGGCTACGCCAACCACCTGCATGACAACGATCGCTGGCCGATGGGTAACAGCGGTGACGGCATTGCCTTGCCGCCGGTGTTCGATGCCACGCTCTGCCTGCGCCCTTGCAGCCTGCCGTTGAGCCTTGCACAGCAACGCGACAAGGCCATGGCGCTGGGGATGATGCATGACCTGCAGCCACGGGCTGCGCTCAAGCGCAGGATTAGACGATCGATACAGCAACTCCTGGCAGGCAGAAAGCCATCGCCTTATGGCGAGAATGAGTTTTTCCGCAAGGCCGTCAGGCGTCATGAGCTGTTTTGGCAACTAAAATAATAAGCACATATAAAAAGCGGTCATGGCATTGACCCTAATCTCGACCTTTACATTGAGTTCCCTGTGATAAAACCATCACCGCGTATTTTATTTGTGATCCCGTACTTCGGCCGGTGGCCGTTCTGGATGCCGTTTTTCCTAGAAAGCTGTCGGCACAATCCCGATATTAACTGGCTATTTTTCAGCGACTGTGGGGTACCTGAAAATCTGCCGGCCAATGTGACCGTTGAATCGATCAGCTTTACCGACTATTGCCGTAAGGTTTCTGAGCGCCTGAAGATCAATTTCGCACCCAAAGAGGCTTATAAACTGTGCGATATCAAGCCGGCGTTGGGCTATATCCACGAAGATCGTCTGCAGGGCTATGATTTCTGGGCCTTCGGCGATATTGATCTGGTGTACGGAGACCTGCGCAGTTATTTCACCGCCGAGCGGCTGGCCCGCTATGACCTGTTTTCAACCCACGAACGCCGGGTCGCGGGGCATTTGTGCCTGATGCGCAATACGTCATGCAAGCGCGAGCTGTTCATGCGGATAAAGGACTGGCAGCAGCGCTTTACTGACAATCAGCATCATGCGCTGGATGAAGGTGCCTTCAGCCGGATCTTCCTGTGGCGCAAGAACCTGCCCAAACCGCTGTTCGAGCTGGTGGGCAAGTTCAACCCGCTGCGTCGCACCAGTGAGTTTACCGAGGCCTTCAGTACCCCCGGCGGCTGCATTAAGTGGCATGACGGCACGGAAAATTTCCCGGGCAAGTGGTTCTGGAAAAACGGCATATTGAAAAACGATCGTGACGGCGATCACACCTTTCCTTACTTTCACTTCGTGTGCTGGAAGCGTAACGAGTGGGCCAAGCTGCCTGCTCCCGATCCAGTTGCAATCCAGCGTCTGGCGGCAGAGCCTGCCTGGGTTATTGATGCCACCGGATTTCACCGGGGAGAGTTATGAAGCGTTCCAAGGTTTTGCAATTGCAGCCCGACTACAACGTCAAGTCCCATGACTTTGCCGACCTCGCCGAGCAGATCGTACGCGCATTGCCCCGTGAGCATTACGAGATCACGGCGGCCTTTTTGCGTGGGCGCCCGGGGCCGGGCGAGCCAGTGAGCAAGGCCGACCACTCGGTGTATTTCGAGTTCAGCGACAAGTCGCTCAAGGGCATGCGGTTGCGCGCCATGTGGGCGTTGTACAAGTTCTGCCGCAAAGAGCAGTTTGATGTGGTGATCTGCAACCGCTTCAAGCCGGTGAACATGATGCTGCAGCTCAACCGCTGGCTGAAAATCCCGCTGTGCGTGGGTATTTCCCACGGGTTTGGCGAGTACGACCGTTTTTACCGGCGCAGCCAGGCCAAGCGCCTGATCGACAAGCACTGGCGCTTTGTCGGCGTGTCGCCTGCGGTCAAACAGTACCTGCTGGACTGCCAGTGCGGTTTCACCGACGCCAATACTTACGCGATCACCAACGCCATCGATATCGAGCAGGCCGAAGCCCTGCAGCTGCCACGCCAGCAGGCGCGTGAAAAGCTCGGCCTCGATCAGGATGCGCGGATGATCGGCGCGCTGGGACGTCTGGTGCCTATCAAGGGCCACCGCTTTTTGCTGCAAGCCTTCGCGGCATTGAAAGACAAATACCCGAACGCGCAATTGGCCATTATTGGTGCCGGCCGCGAGGAGTCGCGTTTGCGCGAGCAGATCGGGCAACTGGGGCTCGATGGTCGTGCGCATTTGTTGGGCTTCCAGGAGAACGCCCTGCAGTACGTGCGTGCTTTTGATATCTGGACCATGCCTTCACTGGCCGAAGGCCTGGGGCTGGCGCTGCTCGAAGGCATGAGTGGGCACTTGCCGGTGATCGCCAGCAATGTGCCGGCCATGCTGCCGCTGATTGAAGGGGCGGGTGGCCTGGCGGTGAAGCCCAGCGACGTGGCAACGCTTACCGCAGCGCTGGACGAGTACCTGGCCCTGTCGGACGACGCTTTGCGAGCCAAGGGCGAGCAGGCGTTCCGCTACTTGCAGCAAAACCACGACATTGAGGTATTCCGCCAGGAGTATCTGGACCTGATCGACTCGGGCCTGCGCCAGGCCCGTAAGGAACACCCATGACTGACTCGCAACCCCTGGTGACGGTGATCATCGCCTCCTACAACCACGGGCCCTACATAGAACAAAGCATCCAGAGCGTTCTGGATCAGACTTATCCCAATATCGAATTGCTGGTGATCGATGACGGCTCGCCTGATGACAGCGTGGAGCGTATCCAGCGTTTGCAGGCGGTACATGGTTTCGACTTTCGAGTGCAACAGAACCAGGGCCTGACCAATACCCTCAATGGTGCGATTGCCCGGGCCAAGGGCAGCCTGATCGTGCCCTTCGGTTCCGATGACATCATGATGCCGGACCGTATCGCGGTGCAGGTTGCCTACATGGATGGCAAGCCGGAAGTAGGTATTTGCGCGGGCAATATCGAGTTGATCGATGCCAATGGCAACCTGTTCCCGGAAAAACGCCAGCGCCGTGATGTACCGTTCCGGCGCCTGGACTTCGATGATATGTTCCTGGAGCGCAAACCGTATCCGCCTGCGCCGACCCTGATGATCCGCCGTGAAGCACTGGACAAGGTGGGGGGGTTTGACCCGAGCATTCGCCTGGAAGACTTGTATATCGAGCTGAAGATTACCCATGCAGGGTACTTTATCGACGGCCTGAACGTGGTGATGGCGCGCTATCGCAAGCACGCGACCAACTCGTACAAGAACCACCGGTTCATGATCGACAGCATTCTGCGCATTTATGCCCAGTTCAGCGATCACCCGCTGTACGACGAGGTGCGCTACAAGTTCCTCAATTCCATGTTCCTGAAAACGGCCAACCGCAATCGTGCCCTGGCTCGCGAGCTGTTGGCGCAGATTCCGTTCAAGCGCTGGACGGGCAAAACCTGGCGTGGGCTGGGGCGGCTGTATTTCTCACCCCTGGAAAAAGACTGACGGCGTGCGAGGGGTTATTCCGGCTCGACCTGTGAGGTTGTCCGGGTACGCCGGCGCAGTCGGCGCACAACCCTTTTGCCTGCGGCCATGCCCGGCTTCTCGATGTAGAGGAAGCTCAGGCTGCTGAGCACAATCAGCAGGCAGCTGCTCAGGGCCGCCAGCAGCAGGAACACCAGCGGCTCTCTGGTATCCAGTGGCAGCCCCAGTGGCAGGCGTTGCAACATCAGCCAGATCAGGAAGCCGTGTAACAGGTAGGTGCTGTAGCTGATTTCACCCATCCAGCGAATGCTGCGCTTGGCCAATGCGCCAAACAGCGTATGCCCGGAGGCGATGATCGAGAACGCCAGGGTAAGCAACAGCAGCGGGAAGAACGCAAAGCTCTTGCGGAACAGGGTCAGCACGGCCATCAGCACAACCAATGCAATGACCCCTGCAACGGGCGTCCGGCTCCAGGCCAGCAGCCTGGGCGTGCGTACCCAGTACGCCGCGGCCACGCCACCGAGAAAGCTCATCAGAATGTGCTTTTTCAGCGAGTGCTCCCAACCTACCACCTGATACAGCGCATAGATGGCGATCAGGCACAGTGCAGTCTGTCGCCAGTCGCTGCGGTACAGAAACACCATCCCGAATAGCGGCAACGCCATATAGAAGAACACTTCGTAGCTCAGGGTCCAGGTGACGTTGGCAATCAGCCCGCCGGTTTGCGGGAATTGATTGATGTCCGGGCGATCAAAAAACAGCCAGGCCAGTATCTGGCCGGCAATCTCCAGCGGGGTGTCCTTGAGTGTCCAGTCCTGGATGTAGAACACGCTGACAATCACCAGCAGCATCAGCGGCAAATATAGCGGGTACAGGCGGAAAACCCGGGACACGGCGAAGGCCAGCCAGTCGTATTCACGGCCTTTCTCGAGCAAACGCCCCCAGAACAGAAAGGCCGTGATCATGAAAAACAAGGCCACGCTGGCCAGGCCGATCTGGGCGTAGAACCGGGTCGAGGGCATTTCAAATGCCCCGGTATGCAGGAACACCCAGGTAATGGCGGTATGGTGAATGAACACACCAAAGGCCAAATAGCCGCGCAAGCCATCAACACTGCTATAGCGGCCTTGAGCTGAGTGCTCCAGATTGCGCTGGATGGTCGGCGACCACCGCAGCAGCAATGCTGACGTCATGATCGCCAGGCCATAGGCCAGCACCGCCCACAAGGGGTTACTGCTGTCCAGGCTCAAGGTGCGTTGGTTTGAGCAAGTGCCATAACCTGGTTGCGCAGGCTTGTAACGGCAGGGGCGGGAGCCAGGGTGGCATAACCTTGCAGCAGTTCGGGCAGTTGCTCTTCGAACAGCCAGCGACGGTCTTCGGGGTAGCGTTGCATATGCCGCAAGTTGCGCTGGCGCAGGGCTATGCGCAGTGCCGAAGGATAAAGATGCATGTCGGCGATATCGATCAGGGCGAACTCGCCATCGTCCATCAACAACACATTGCCCAAGTGCAGTGAGCGGAAGTAAACGCCCTTGTCATGCAGGATCGCCAGGAACTTGCCGAAGCGCTCGACCAGGGCCTGGCGCATGGCCGGCGAACCCATCGACTGCATGACCTGGCGCAGGGTCTGGCCGGGCAGTGGTTGGTACAGCACGGCAGTGCTGCCATTGCGCAACTGAAACAGGTCGAGGATTTTCGGCGCGGGAATGCCCATCGCCTGCAAGCGCTCACTGTTGACGGCAAAACGTTCCGAATAAGGGTTGAAGCTGCCCGAGGTATAGCAGCGGCGTGCGCGGAACAACTTGAGGAAGTTGCCGTTTTGCAGGCGCAGCACCTTGGGGCCCAAGCCATCTTCTTCAATCACCTGGGCATGGCTGGCAAGGGTATTGAAGGCGGCATCGGACAGGCGGTGAACCGGCCTGTCGCGCAGGGTCTTGAGGCGCAGGCCGATATTCAGTGCGGCGATCAGGGCCAGCGGGATCCACAGCAGATACCAGTGTTCCTTGGGGCGCGAGATGATCCCTCCACCCTCGGTCAGGCCGGCACCGATACCGTATACCAGCCAGGCGGAGGCCAGGATGAACAACGGCTGCACGCGGTGACGCCAGCTGCTGTACAGGCCCCAGGCCTGCATGAACAACCAGGGCAGCAGGCCGAGCAAACCGACGTAGAAAAGTACCCCCAGGAAAAAATTATGGGGCTCGCTCAGGGGGTACTCGGGGTGCTCGGACAGCGTCAGGGACAAGTGCGCGTCATAGCCATGGCCGATCCACGGGTTTTGCGCGATCAAGTCCAGCGCCATTTGCCACAGTTCAAAGCGGAACGAGCTGCCACGGCCGACGAGCATGTCCCAGAACAGTGCCGCCACCACCACGCTGCCGATGGCCAGCATACTTATTAGGGCCAGCGAGCGCCGGTTCCAGCAGATGAAGCTGAGCCAGACCATAGCCATCACGATGGCCACCAGTGGAGTTCTGGAACCGGTGGCGATCAGCGCGACGAACATGATGACACAGGCGGGAATGGCCACAAACAGGGCTGGCGGGCGCTTGCAGGTCATGCCCAGGGTTAGCCAGTAGATGCAAAAGAACCCGAATGCGTGGGAGCTGAGCAGCGGATTGTCGAACGCACCGGCTCCGATCATCCGCAGTTGCGGATCATGGTTGGGGTAGAACATGTACAGGTTGTACAGGGTCGCGACCAGGGCAATGACTGCGGCACCAAAAATGACCGGCTGCAGGCTGTCACTGCGGTATTTGACCAGCAAGGTACCGCCCGCGAACAGCATGAACAGGTGCAGCGGGGGTTTGAGCAGGCCGAGAACGCTCTCCTCGGTGTTGCTCCAGATCAGGCTGACCATGGCCCAGGCAGCAAACAGCAGGAAGCCTGCGATCAACGGTTCACGCAAGATGTCCCGGAGTTCTTTGGGCCGCAAGACAAGGGCAATCAGGGTCGGAATGCTGAACAGCCCGTAATACAGTTTGTGATGCAGGCTTCGTCCAGGCAGAAAATAAAGGTCGGATAAAAGTAATAAAAGGCCGACAGGCAGCAGCCATAGGCAAATGAAATCAAACACCCGTTGTTTTGAATAATTTAAGTAGCTCAATTGCATGCTGAAAGGTTCGTTCCAGATTTTGGACGGCCATACTAGCGCACTGGCCCTGTAGTGTCGTTTTTACTGCCCCACGAGGCCGGGCTACAAGCGGCAGTCAGTACACCAGAGAAGCTGTGATAAAGTCAGCTTCCTTTTTTACTAACCGCCGCGTGATATGACCGAATCCAGCCCCAGCACAAGCGAATCGAGCTTGAAGATATATCTGCGCCTGCTCAGCTATGTCCGGCCTTATGTCGGCCTGTTCCTGCTGAGTATCGTCGGGTTTCTTATTTTCGCTTCGACCCAGCCAATGCTTGGTTACATCCTCAAGTATTTCGTCGATGGCCTGTCCAATCCGGACGCAGTGCTGTTTCCTTCCGTTCCCTATTTGCGTGATCTGCGCCTGTTGCAGGTCGTGCCGATCCTGATTGTGTTGATCGCCGCATGGCAGGGCCTGGGATCCTTCCTGGGCAACTACTTCCTGGCCAAGGTCTCCCTGGGCCTGGTACACGACTTGCGGGTTCAGCTGTTCAACAACCTGCTGGTCTTGCCCAACCGCTATTTCGACAAGCACAACTCGGGCCATCTGATCTCCCGTATTACCTTCAACGTGACCATGGTCACCGGTGCTGCCACCGATGCGATCAAGGTGGTGATCCGTGAAGGCATGACAGTCGTATTCCTGTTTGGCTCGTTGCTGTGGATGAACTGGCGCCTGACGCTGGTTATGGTCGCGATCTTGCCACTGATTGCGGTCATGGTGAGCACAGCCAGCAAGAAATTCCGCAAGCAAAGCAAGAAGATTCAGGTTGCGATGGGTGACGTAACCCACGTTGCTTCGGAAACCATCCAGGGCTACCGCGTTGTGCGCAGCTTTGGCGGTGAGGCGTATGAGCGCAAGCGCTTCCTGCAGGCGAGCCAGAGCAACACCGACAAGCAACTGCGCATGACCCGCACCGGGGCTATCTATACCCCGATGCTGCAACTGGTCATCTATGTAGCTATGGGCATCCTGATGTTCCTGGTGCTTTACCTTCGTGGTGACTCGTCGCCTGGCGACATGATCGCCTACATTACCCTGGCCGGCCTGTTACCCAAGCCGATTCGTCAGCTGTCTGAAGTCAGCTCGACGATCCAGAAGGGTGTAGCGGGTGCCGAAAGCATCTTTGAACAGCTGGATGAGAAACCGGAAGTCGATACCGGCACTGTTGAGCGCGACCACGTCACTGGCCGTCTGGAAGTGCGCAATCTGAGCTTCACCTACCCGGACACCGACCGTCAGGTGCTCAGGGACGTGAGCTTTTCGGCCGAACCGGGGCAAATGGTGGCATTGGTGGGGCGTTCCGGCAGTGGCAAGTCGACATTGGCGAACCTGATCCCGCGTTTCTATCACCACACAGCGGGCGAAATTCTGCTCGATGGTGTTGAAATCGAAGATTACCGTCTGCTCAACCTGCGCCGTCATATTGCCCAGGTAACCCAGCATGTGACCCTGTTCAGCGATACCGTGGCCAACAATATTGCCTACGGTGACCTGGCGGGTGCCCCGCGTGCCGACATCGAAAAAGCCGCGCGTGATGCTTACGCGATGGACTTTATCGAGCAATTGCCACAAGGCCTGGACACCCAGGTCGGTGAGAACGGCGTGCTGCTTTCCGGCGGTCAGCGTCAGCGTCTGGCAATTGCCCGGGCGTTACTCAAAAACGCACCGCTGCTGATCCTGGATGAGGCCACCTCGGCGCTGGATACCGAGTCCGAGCGCCATATCCAGGCGGCACTCGACCACGTCATGAAAGGTCGCACCACGCTGGTGATCGCTCACCGGCTGACCACCATCGAGAAAGCCGATCTGATTCTGGTGATGGATCAGGGCCAGATTGTCGAGCGCGGTACCCATGCCGAGCTGATGGCGCAAAACGGTTACTACGCACGCTTGCACTCGATGGGGCTTGATGCGCCTGAGGTCTCCGGCGATATCGCCTGAGGCCTATACTGATACCTGTGGAGGCAGGCCTGCCTCCACGGGGAATCTTCATCTTGAGTCTTGTAGCTCATGTCTGATTCTCATTCGCTGCGATTAATACCGTGAACTGACCTGCGTTCACCCTGTGTTAATATCGCGCCCCTGTTCATTTTGTATGTGGGTTGTCCATGAAGTTGTCCATGCCGCGATTCGATCAAGCCCCTGTCTTGGTGGTAGGCGATGTCATGCTCGACCGTTATTGGCATGGCGGGACCTCACGGATTTCCCCTGAGGCGCCGGTGCCGGTGGTCAAGGTCGAGCAAATCGAAGACCGCCCGGGCGGCGCTGCCAACGTTGCGCTCAACATCGCTGCACTGGGCGCGCCTGCCTCGCTGGTGGGGGTGACCGGCGACGACGAAGCCGCCGACAGCCTGGCCAACCGGCTCAAGGGTGCGGGTGTTCGTGCACTGTTCCAGCGTATTGCGCACCAGCCGACCATCGTCAAGCTGCGGGTCATGAGCCGTCACCAGCAATTGCTGCGTATCGATTTCGAAGAACCGTTTGCCACCGACGCCCTGGCGTTGGGCGCTGAAGTTGAAAACCTGCTTGAAGGCATCAAGGTGCTGGTGCTGTCCGACTACGGCAAGGGTGCCCTGAAAAACCATCAGGTGCTGATCCAGGCCGCACGTGCCAGGGGCATTCCGGTGCTGGCCGATCCCAAGGGCAAGGATTTCTCGATCTACCGTGGCGCCAGCCTGATTACGCCAAATCTCAGTGAGTTTGAAACCATCGTCGGTGGTTGCACCGACGAGGCCGACCTGGTGGCCAAGGGCGCCAAGCTGATGGCAGATCTGGACCTGGGTGCCTTGCTGGTGACCCGTGGCGAACATGGCATGACCCTGTTGCGTCCGGGCTTTGCCGCCATGCACCTGCCGGCCCGTGCCCGAGAAGTGTTTGACGTAACAGGGGCTGGCGATACCGTCATCTCAACCCTGGCCGCAGCCATTGCTGCCGGTGAGGAACTGCCCCACGCCGTGGCCCTGGCCAATCTGGCGGCGGGTATTGTGGTCGGCAAACTGGGTACGGCAGCCATCAGCGCGCCGGAGCTGCGCCGGGCGATCCAGCGCTCAGAAGGGTCGGAGCGTGGTGTGCTGAGCCTTGATCAGCTGTTGCTGGCCATCGAAGATGCGCGGGCGCACAACGAAAAAATCGTCTTCACCAATGGTTGTTTCGATATTTTGCATGCCGGGCATGTGACCTATCTGGAGCAAGCGCGGGCCCAGGGCGATCGTTTGATCGTTGCAGTCAACGATGATGCATCGGTGAGCCGCCTCAAAGGCCCGGGTCGCCCGATCAACAGTGTGGACCGTCGCATGGCTGTACTGGCCGGTCTGGGCGCCGTGGACTGGGTGATCAGCTTTCCTGAAGCCACGCCGGAAAATCTGCTGGCTCAGGTCAAGCCTGACGTGCTGGTCAAAGGCGGTGATTACGGCATCGATCAGGTGGTTGGCGCCGATATCGTGGCCGCCTATGGCGGTACGGTTAAAGTGTTGGGGCTGGTTGAAAACAGCTCGACCACAGCTATTGTCGAGAAAATTCGCGGTCAGTGATCGACCGCACACCCCCTGTGGGAGCGGGCTTGCTCGCGATCGGGTCGACTTGGTCTAACTGAAAAACCGAGTTGTCTGAATCGCGAGCAAGCCCGCTCCCACATTTGTATCTAAGACTTTTTCACCACCTTCCTGAATATCTGCCGCGCCTTGCCGGTCAGGCGCTTGAGCCGTGACTCGGGTTTGGGCGGGGTTAAACCCTGTTGCCGAACCCAATCCTTCCAGCGAATCCGCTCGTCATGGACCACCCAGCCGTCCTGCGGTGCAAAGCTCTCGGCCAGCCGCACGCCACGGGTACTGGCAGGTTGCAGGCGGTCTTTGCTCAGGGTGTATAACTCGGCGCAGGGCCGGCCTTCCGTGAGCGGGATCAGGTACAGATCCGGGCGCTTGCGGTCCAGCCGCGCTACCAGTTGATCCCCTTCAAGCCGCTCTTCGACATGGAAAAGGCTCAGGGACTTGGCCTCTTTGGGCACTTCCAGACGCAGGTCGTAAATCAGTTGCAGCGATGCTGTCGGCAAGTGCACGTAGGTCCGTGGCCGCTCCAGCAAGGGCTGGCTGCCACAGCTTACAGGCCGTGTCGCACCGGACAGGGGGGTCAGGCGAAAGGGCATGGCCTCGCGGTAATGCAGCGCGGCGGCGTAGGGCGCAGGCAGCCATGTTTCATTGAACCGCCCGCTCAGCCAGCCTTCGGGGGTTTCCAGCAGGCACTCTTCGGCAATCTCCTGGATGGCTGTGTGCAGGGGCAGGCTGACCTCGTGGGCTGGCACGTAACCAGAGATCAGCTTGAGCACCACATCGCCCCGATCCTGACGACGCTGACGTACCAGCACCCAGTAGTCGCGACCTTGCCAACTCATGGTCAGTCGCACGGATACGCCAAGGTTGGCCAGCTCCAGCGAAAAACGCTCATTATCGGCAACCTTGACCGGGCGGCGCTTTAGCAGGGTCTGCGCGAAGTTCAACGGCATGCCGATGCTTTGATAGCTCAAGCCCTCTGGCGTGGCTTCGACAAATAACGGCAGGGTTTTGAAGTCGCTGGGGTTCTTGCGGATCAGCATGCGCGGCATGTCGGCTCCTCCTTGCGTCGGGGTCGGCCGCGTCGGCGGCTTCAGGTTTTACGCAGAACCTGCGCAACGGTCGCCACGTTATGGGCCAAGTGCAGCGGATTGATGGTGCCGACAATAGCACTGGCAACCCCGTGATGGCCAAACACCAGTTCGAAGCTGGCGCGCACCGGATCGACCCCAGGGCTCAAGCACACATGCCCGCTGGCCAGCGCCTTTTTAACCAGAATGGCCTTGCCGTGGGCCGCGGCGTAATCGATCACCGGCCGCTCGGCCTGTTCATTGAGGTTGTAGGTGACCATCGCGCAATCACCGGTTTCCAAGGCCTTGAGCCCTCCTTCAACGGTTTTGCCCGACAAGCCGAAACCGCGAATCTTGCCCTCGCGTTTGAGTTCGGCCAGGGTCTCGTAGACCTCGCACTCATTGAGAACCGCAAGGTCATTGCCGTCAGAGTGCACCAGCACCAGATCGATAAAGTCCGTTTCAAGACGTTGCAGGCTGCGTTCCACCGAGCGCCGGGTATGTGCGGCGCTGAAATCATGACTCGACTGGCCGTCGACAAACTCTTCGCCGACCTTGCTGACGATCACCCAGTCCTGGCGCTGACCACGCAATAGCGGGCCAAGGCGTTCTTCACTGCGGCCATAGGCGGGGGCGGTGTCGATCAGGTTGATGCCCAGATCGCGGCTGAGCTTGAGCAGCATCTGCGCTTCGTTATCATCCGGAATCTTGAAGCCGCTGGGGTACTTGACCCCCTGGTCGCGGCCCAGCTTGACGGTGCCCAGCCCCAGTGGCGAAACCAGCAGGCCGGTACTGCCCAGCGGGCGATGGAAGTCGTGCAGGGTTGGCTGGCTCATGGCAAAAGTTGCTCCCACGCGGTTTTTCCCAGGGGTGGACGTGGCAGCGGGGGGAGGGCCGGTGCATTGCCCGGTTTGATTCCGTCGTGCTCCAGCGCTTGCAGCACCCGGTCAGAGAAGTCCGGTGCCAGTGCCAGCTTGGTCGGCCAGCCGACCAGCAGACGGCCCTGGTCCGAGAGAAAAGCGTTGTCCGGGCGTACCAGCCCCGACTGCGCAGGCTCGGCACGGTTGACCCGCAACGTGGCCCACTGCGCCTGGCTCAGGTCAACCCAGGGCAGCAGGTTGCCCAGCTCTTTTTTCGCCACGGCGATTTGCTCGGCAGGTTCGCGAGCCACGCCATCGGCTTCGGCGATATCACCGCCCAGATACCACACCCACTCGCCATTGGCCGCGGGGTGAGTGGTTACCGTAATGCGTGGCTTGGGCCCACCGCCCAGGCAGTGGGCGTACAGCGGCTTGAGGCTGGGCCCCTTGACCAGCACCATATGCAGCGGGCGCAGTTGCTGGGCCGGAACGCTGATGCCGACACTGGCCAGCAGCTCGGCATTGCCGCCACCTGCACTGAACACAATACGCTGGGCGTGAATTTCGAGACCGTCGACCCGCAGGCCAATCAGTTCGTCGTTGTCAAACAGCGGCTCAATCACCTGCCCGGCCAGCAGGCCATCCCCCGCCAACTCCGCCAGACGCTCGATCAGGCTCGGGACGTCGACTACCAGCTCCGCCAGGCGATACACCTTGCCTTTGAAACGTGGATCTTGCAGGGCCGGGGGCAACTGGTCGCCCTTGACCTGATCGACCCGGCCACGCACGGCCTTGCTGGCAAAAAAGCTGGTGAGGTTGCCCGCGAGGGTGCCCGGCGACCACAGGTAATGGGCTTCGGAAAGAAGGCGCACACCACTCAGGTCGAGTTCGCCGTCGCCGGCAAGGGCTTCGCGCCAGCGGCGCGGCATATCGGCGATGGCTTCGGACGCCCCGGTCAGGGCACCGTGCAGCGCATATTTGGCGCCGCCATGAATGATGCCTTGAGATTTCACACTCTGCCCGCCCCCCAGGCTTTCACGCTCGACCACAATCGTGGAGAAGCCCTGGCGACGCAGGCGGGCATTGAGCCAAAGGCCGGCAACCCCAGCGCCGACAATCAGCACGTCGGTGGAAATAACAGATGGCATGGGCGACCTCGGCGTTTAAAGACAAAGACCGCAAGTATACAGCCTGATCCACAACCTGGCCTGAGCCTGTAAACCTGCGTAGCAGCTGCCGAAGGAACGAGGTGTGGTGTTTTCGTTGCTGGATTCAATGCCCCGCTGTTTTCGAGAACAGTTGAATCACCACCACCCCCAGCACAATCAGGCCCATGCCGAGCATGGCCGGGATGTCGAGTTTTTGCCCGTAGATAAACAGCGCTGCGACACTCACCATCACAATGCCCATACCCGCCCACACCGCGTAAGCCACGCCCACGGGAATGGTGCGCACCACCAGGGTCAGCATCCAGAATGCCGTGGCGTAACCGGCAATCACCAGGATCAGCGGCAGCGGTGTACTGAAACCCTTGATCGCTTTCATGGAGACGGTGGCGATGACTTCGGCGCAAATGGCAATGGCCAGGTAATAGTAGGCGTTCATGGTGGAGTCCTGAGTGTGGAGCGGGGCAATTTAGCAGCAAGGCATTCTAGTAGTTGTGAAAGTGTGTAGTGCGTTCTGGTTGCGACAGGGTAGGGAGTATTCGGTGCCATCATCGTGAATACTTTTTCAAGTAAACTCCGCACCCATGAATAGAACTCTCTACACCTTGCTGTTTCATCTGGGGCTGCCACTGGTGGCGATTCGATTGTGGCTGCGGGCGCGCAAGGCGCCCGCTTATGCCCGGCGTATTGGTGAGCGTTTCGCCTTGAATCTGCCGACCCTGCAGCCGGGGGGGATCTGGGTGCATGCGGTCTCGGTGGGCGAGAGCATCGCTGCCGCGCCGATGATTCGTGAGCTGCTAAAACGTTACCCACAGCTGCCAATCACAGTGACGTGTATGACACCCACCGGGTCCGAGCGGATCCAGGCGCTGTTCGCGAATGAGCCGCGTATTCAGCATTGCTACCTGCCTTACGACTTGCCGTGGGCGGCCGCGCGCTTTTTGAATCGCGTGCAACCCAAACTCGCGGTCATCATGGAAACCGAGTTGTGGCCCAATCATATCCATCAGTGTGCCAAGCGCGGCATACCGGTGGCGCTCGCCAATGCCCGCTTGTCGGCACGCTCGGCCAAAGGCTATGGCCGCTTCGCCCGCCTGACCCGGCCCATGCTGGAAGAAATGAGCCTGATTGCCGTGCAGACCGAAACCGAAGCCGAGCGCTTTCGTCAATTGGGTGCGCGACCTGAGTGCGTTGAGGTCACCGGCTCGATCAAGTTTGACCTGACCATCGACCCCCAGCTGCTGGTCGATGCCCGGGAGCTGCGTGAGCAGTGGCAGGCTCTGGCTCGCCCGGTATGGATTGCAGCCAGCACCCACGAGGGGGAGGACGAGATTGTGCTCGCGGCCCATCGGCAATTGCTTGGTCATTACCCCAATGCGTTGCTGATGCTGGTGCCTCGGCACCCGGAGCGCTTCAATCAGGTATTCGAGCTGTGCCAGCGCGAAGGGTTTGCCACGGTGCGCCGTTCCAGTGGCGAGCCGGTCACCGCAAGTACCCAGGTCATGCTGGGTGATACCATGGGTGAATTGCTGTTTTTGTACGCGCTGGCAGACACCGCTTTTGTGGGGGGCAGTCTGGTTCCCAATGGCGGGCACAACCTGCTGGAACCGGCGGCGCTGGCCAAACCGGTGTTGAGCGGGCCACATCTGTTCAACTTTCTGGAAATCAGCGCGATGCTGCGCGACGCCGGAGCACTGGAAGAAGTGGACGACGCCCAAGGGCTGGCGCTGGCGGTACAGCGCTTGTTCGAGTTGCCGCAAGACGCCCGGCGCATGGGCCAGGCGGGCCTTAAAGTCATGCAGCGCAATCAGGGCGCCTTGCAGCGGTTGCTCGATGGCCTGGGACGGTTGATGTCGCGCTAGTCGGCCAGTGGCAGAAACCAGCGTTCGGCCAGGTCTTTACCAATCTGGCCGCGATGCACGTTTACGATGGCAGGGGCAGTTTTAGCCTTGTCCAGCTGGACGATGTAGCTGAATTTTCGCTGCTCTTTTGTCTTCAAGTGAGCGGCCGTGTAGTTCGCTTTCGGGGTATGGGCCTCGTCATAGTGAAAATGGGCATACCACAGCGGGCTGCCCTGGCGGTCGTTGACGGCGTACTCCTGCATATAGTCCTGCCGCTCACCGGTTAACGGGATGCGCTTGCCTAGCCCCGCTATCTGGACCTGTTTCTCATCAATCAGGTACTGCAGGTTGCCATGGGTCGGCGGCAGTTCGAAGCTCAACTTGATGCGCATCTCCCTGCCTTCCCTGATCATTTTTTGGGCAGCACTGCGCATGCTGTCGATCAGGGTCTGATCGTCCTGGGACCTTGAATCCTCGGCTTGGGTCTGCAGGGCCAAGTGCAGTTCAGTGGCCAGCTTGTCGAGCTTATTGGCTTCGCGAATGAGTTCTTCCTCGACTTCCTGCGGGTAGCGGGTACTCATGCTGTGCACTGTGGCCTTGTGCAGATGCCATTCGGACAAGGCGTAAAGTTTGCGCGCATCACCCTTGATGATATTCAGTGCCCGTGTGCGCGGTGATTCAGTGCGCACGGTTTTAATCTCGATCCATTCGTCCTCGTGCTGCAAATAAGTCGACAGTAATTGCTCGTCATAGTCTGAGCGGATTTCAATGACATCACTCAGCCATTCGTTGTCTGCGGGCCGGAGTTCGCCGATCAATTTGCCCTTGCCACGGACATGAATCACTTTTTTGGAGCGACTGCCAGCGGCAGGTGGTGTGCGCTTTCCAGGTCTTTGTGCGGGGGGCTGCGGGGGCGGCTTGATCTCGGCCGCCAGTTGGCGGGTGACATCCTGATAGAGCTCTGTCAGCAACAGACGAAGCTTTTTGAAGTACTCGGGATCCAGTTCATCGGCATACATCAAGCCAATGCCTTCCAGGGCATCCAGCGCCTGGCCGTAGTTCTCCGCGAGGCTGTCCAGTACCTCCAGGCGTTTGTCAGCGTCGATTTCCAGAGTATTGAGCTGGTTATGGGTGTGGGTGTGCTCATTGAGCGGGTCAATGGCGCTATCAAGGCTTTCTTCTGTGAGACTGCTTGCGGAGGGGGTGGAGCTGGCCTGTTTCAGGCAGTCGAGCTGAAAACCCTTGAGAGTCAGGCTGGTATGTCCGGCCGCAGGTATTGAGCGGGCCAGTTCGGTAGCGGCAGCGATGCCCGCTTCGCCGAAGTTGTACAACTGCTCCAGATAGCCGTCTCTTTGCTCGATACGTTCTATCGTGATCTCGTTGATTGCCACCTGCTCGCGGTTTGACTGTGCATACCCCTGGGGGTCTGCCTGTACCGCGGCCTCGATATCAGCGTCCTCTGCATTGAACTGCGGCCACTTGTTGATCAGGGCTCTTTGTTCGTTTGCCGAGACAACCAGGGAGATGATCCGGTTGTCGAAGGACTTCTCCAGCATGGAAATCACGATCGTTTCGTGAAAGGGGATATCAAGCTTGCTGCGTTCCTCGGCAGTGGCCAGCAATGCCTGGTAACCGCTCAACTCCGCGTGCAGTGCGGTTTTGAGCCTCTCGCGTAAAGCGGCGAGCTGCTCGGCAGTGAAGCGTGGGTCTGCCATTGCACTTCTCAGGGCGCTGTGGGTGATATCAACGGCCTTCTGCCGCGGAGCTTCAAGGGGGTAAAAGTCAGTCAGCTGTGTTTGCAGTTCACTTTTACGCCGGGCTTTTTGCGCTTGCAGGGACGCTATGCGTCTGGAGAGGCCCCCAGCCTGTAAACGCAGGCGGGTGTCTACAAACCAATTACCTTTACCATCCGTTCTCAGGTTCGGGCCAATGCGATTGATATCGGTGCTTGAAGAGATGGCGACATTATCTTCGCTGTCGATGTGCACGGGGTACAGCCCTTCACCGAGCAAGGCGTGCCACTTCTGATCAATTAAATAAAGCCCCTTGAACAGGCCGTCGGGTATCGGAGGCGGTAAAGTTTCGGGTCGCGCCACCTTGAAACTGGCCAACAGCTCGCGTCTGCTGGCAGTCAGGCGATCGCTGGCGCTGGCGATGCCCAAGTCCAGCTCGGTGCTGCGGGCACCAGGCAACTCGCCGGGCAGGGCCACGATGCCCGTGACAATTTTGGGCGGCTCCGGCTCCGGCCAGATTTCGGCGATACGGGCCGGCGCCTGCGCTCGCAAGGCCTTGCTCATTAACCCTTCTGGAAGTGGTGTGAGTTTCTGCAGAGCCGTCTGGGACTGGTGGAACAGCAACATGCCCAGGTTAAGCAATACATCGGCGGCTGCCAGCTCGCGAGTCGCGGCGTCACTGCTGGCAAGAGCGGGGATGTCCTGGCTGGCCAGTTTCGCGACACTCAGCAAACCGCCGGTCAGCATGATGGGGGGTGGCAAGCCCGGCAGCAGCAACAGGCTGTTGAAAATCAGGCTACCACCTTCCAGTAGCACCCCCCAGCGGCTTTCCGTATTGGACACCGAATCTGTGTTCGCCTGCTCCACCAGCGCCCTGGCATTACAGCCAAAGAGGTACTGCATCAACTGGCCGTTCTGTAGAAATTGCAGTAACTCGTCGCTGCCGTTGGTGGCCAGCCTGGCAGGCCCCGGCCGTTCAATCGGAGCGAACTCACTGCCAAAACCGAAGCGCAGGTAATGTGGCTCCTTGAAGCCGCCGTTGTCGTAGATCGGACGGGCAATGTCACTCAACCAGGTCAGTACGCTGGTTTGCAGAGGCGAGGGCTCGACAATGGCGTCCAGCAGTGCGTCGCGGGTGCTGAACTCCAGCAGTGATGGCGAGTAAAAAGGCCGGTACAGCACATGTGGCCCATACTCGACGTTGGCCGGCTCGATGATAAACATGTTGCCCACAATGTCGGGCAGGGCTTCGGGGTGGCGTAGCAGGGCCAAATGACGAATGACCACTGCCAGTCCTTCGACCTGTTGCTCAGCGGCGCAGGTGTGTACCACTGCGGCCACATGGCGGGCGCCCAGCGGGGTCAGGCCATTTTGTTTTTTCAGGCTCAGTTCCAGCGCTTCCATCGGCAGTTGCACGCTGGTTTGAGTGGCGAAAAACCTTTCGCGCACCAGGGCGTCGGGTGTGTTGCTCAACAGTGCGTTTTCAAGATACTTGGGGTACACCCTGCCGATATCGACCTTTTCGATCAGCCCGCCGCGTCGGGTGATGTAGTCGGGCGTCAACCATCCTGGCAGTGGCTCCCCCAGGCGATGGCGCAGGCTGAGTGCACCTTCGGGCCGACCGATCAGATTTTTCAGGGACAGCTCGGTCAGGCTCATGGTGGTGCTCTCCACGATGCCGATGGTCCCGGGCAGGCCGGTGGCGGACAGAAAAGTCAGCTCGATATCATTGGGTGCAAACTGATCCATGCGCTCTTGCATGGGGATATCTTGCTCGAATTGTCGCTGGTCGGCGCGCATTTGCCAGTGCAACGCGTCGGCGGCATAGGTGTGGATGTCGCTGATGCCATACAGGTAGGTCTTGCCTTCGCTGGCCTGTTTGGCGGCATACAGGGCAAGGCTGTAATGGCGATAGCGTGCGATGCTGGCCGCTGACGCGTTATTCAGCCATTCGGGCAAGTGGTTTTTGACCGTTGTAAGGCTCTGCAAGGTGGCTTTGGGCGCGTCGGCAAAGTATGCCGAGGTATCCGTGATGGACCTGTAAACCCTTTGCAGTGCCTGCCAGCCGAGACTGGACGGCACTTTTAGCGTGGCTGTGCGTTCAAGTTGCCGGTTCAGAATGGCGGCGGCGCTGGCATCGAAAAAATTGCCCTCCAGCTCAAATTGCTTCATGCGAATTTCTTTTACGGTGTACGAACTGATGATTTTCCTGGCCCAGGCCTGACCCAGTGTGTCCATGCTTTTAAAGGTGAGGGTGTCGCCGTCAGCTTTGCACATCAGCACCTGGTTTCGGGTGACCAGAGCAATCCTTGTATTGAGCCCGGAGTAAACCACCTCAGGATTCAGCAGGGTTGCTTCGAGCCAATAGGCGCGCACAGCGTTCTCGCCATACAGGCGGATACGCTCTTCGAGGTCAGGCGTGGTGATGACCTGGTTGATGGCAGCAAGGGCGGCCGGGTTCAGACCGGTTTGCCGAATTGCCCCAATCGTCAGGGTGTCCCGCATCACATCGCTGAGCCACCGCCAGCGGCTGGTGCCGGTATCGGTTTTTTTTGTCCACCACTGGTGCAGTGCATTCTGCAGGCCGACGGGCAGGCGCCAGGGGAGTTCCTTGACCAGGCTTTCGATAACCTGCATATCCAACTCACCGTCATCGGGCTTGAGCCAGTCGGGGGCGTTATCGGTCAGGTAGTAGGGTTGTGTGTTGACGGGGCTTAAATCCAGCGTGACACCGCTACCCAGGTAATCCAGCACCCGGGGCATGAACGGCTCCAGCGACCAGCCTCCACCGGGCCTGGGCACGGCCAGGCGGGTGCGTTCGAGGCTGATTCGCAGTGAGGGATAGCGCTGTGCAATGGCCGCTGCGAGCATTTGCCGGGCGACCGTTGTGAGTGGGGGCGGGTTGGCGAACTGTGCCCGTACGGCATTTTCGGGCAGGGCGAGGGAGGGCGAGGGGACTGTAGGCATGAGCGTTCCTGTGTTGCGTTCCAGAAGGTCATACGACCGATGCCGTATTAACTTCTGGAGCGTTCAAGGAACGGTGTTAGCTGGATATGTCAGCCAATCAAATTGCGCGAAAGTCAGTTGCCCGGCGAGCGCAGATTGGCTTCGGCGGCCTTGGCCAGGTCCGGTGGCAGAAAGTCCTTGTCCGGGTTGTAGTCGGCTTTCAAATAATGTGACAGCGCTTCCAGATCCCCCGGGTTCAACGTTCCTGCAGCCTGCTTGAGGCGCAGGTTGTCGAGGATGTAGTCGTAGCGGCTGTTGTTGTAATCACGTACCGAGTTGTACAGCTGGCGCTGGGCGTCGAGCACGTCGACGATATTGCGTGTACCCACCTGGTAGCCGATTTCCGTGGCTTCCAGTGCGCTCTGGTTGGAGATGATCGACTGTTTGCGTGCCTGCACCTGTTCAACGTCGGTGTTGACCGCGCGGTGCAGGTTGCGTGTGTTTTCCACCACCTGACGGCGCAAGGCTTCACGCTGTTGTTCGGTCTGGTCCAGGCGCGAGTACGACTCGCGCACCTGGGAGCTGGTCAGCCCGCCGCTATAGATCGGGATATTCAACTGCACGCCGATGCTGCGCTGGGACACGTCGCCGCCGTAACGCTGGTTCAGGGCGTTGGGGTTGCTCAAACCGAAAGCGTCGTTGTCGCCGGTTTTGTACTGTGCCACGGCATCGAGGGTTGGCGCATGGCCAGCCTTGCGCTGCTTGAGGGTTTCTTCGGCGGCGTTTACTGCGTAATTGCTGGCCAGCAGGTTGAGGTTCTGCTGCGCGGCGGTGTCTACCCATGACTTGGCGTCATTGGGCATCGGCGGCAGGATCGGCAAGGTGTGACGCATGCCTTCAATCGCATTGTACTGGCGGTTGGTCAGGGTGATCAGCGATTCAAAAGCGTCTTCGACCTGACGCTGGGCCAGCATCCGGTTGGCCCGCGCCGTATCGTAGCTGGCCTGGGATTGCAGCACGTCAGTCTTGTCCGACAGACCCACGTCAAAACGCTCGCGGGACTGGTCCAGCTGGCGCTTGAACGCGGCCTCTTCGGCCTTGGTCGCCGCCAGTGTGTCCTGGGCGCGCAGTACCGAGAAGTAGGCATTGGCGCTTTGCAGAATCAGGTTTTGCTCGGTGGCCGAGAGTTGCAGTGCAGCCTGTTCGTTGATCGATTCGGCGGCTTTCAACTGGAACCAGCGGTCAATCCGGAAAATCGGCTGTGCCAGCGTGGCCTGATAGACCACGGCGCTGCGGGTGGTGGTCAGCGATGGCTGGTCGATGGCCGTGCGCACGTTGCTCGACTCGGCCCCCCCTGACAGGTTGGGCAGCAAGCCAGCACGGGCCTGGGGCACCACTTCCTTTTGCGCCTCGTAACCGGCGCGGGCCGCCGCCAGGTCGGCGTTGTTGTCGACCGCTTCGTGGTAAACGCTGACCAGGCCGTTTTGGCTGGACAATGGGGCGGTGGTTTCCAGCGCCATTGCGCTGGACGCCCAAGACACGGCGATAGCCAGTGATAGTTTGCGCAGCATGAGCGATCCCTAGTTCAAGAATGCGAAAAATGAAAGCCCGAGTCCGACTCGCGGTTTCAAGAAGTAGCGAGTGTAGTAGTGGTGGCACCTTGCAACAATGCCGTTCTTGCGCCTTTTATCACGCCATTGATTGAGGGGTTGGCGTTCTGCCTCACTCTTCTCTAGACTGGGCGCGTTCTTGTCGGGGTGCCTTGCTATGAGGCTGAGATCGAATAATTTCGGATCCCGTTGAACCTGATCAGGTTAACGCCTGCGTAGGGAACAAGATTTCTCGTCTCCCGGCGAGTCCTCTTGAGTGCTGTCCGGGATTGATTGGTCAAAAAATGATCAATCATTCGAGGCCGTCACTCAGCACCCAGTCCTTGGGTGCATCCGTACATTTTTCAGGTTCTCCCTCCGACAATCCGCCTGGATGCAGTCTGGAGAGCCGTGATGAGTACAAAACCAAAAAACGCGATCAATCTCAGTGATTCGGCCAAGGTCGATGAGCAGTCGGTCAAGCCGTTTACCCGCTCGCAAAAAGTCTACGTACAGGGTTCGCGCCCGGACATTCTGGTGCCGATGCGTGAAGTCAGCCTGGATGTCACACCTACCGATTTTGGCGGTGAAGTGAACGCCCCGGTATTGATCTACGACACTTCGGGCCCGTATACCGACCCGTCGGTGCAAATTGATGTGCGCAAAGGTCTGGGCGATGTGCGCTCGGCGTGGATTGACGACCGTGACGACACCGAGCGCCTGCCGGGCCTGAGCTCCAACTTTGGGCAGATGCGCCTTGAAGATGCAGAGTTGACCAAACTGCGCTTCGCCCACGTGAAGAACCCGCGTCGGGCCAAGGCCGGTGCCAACGTCAGCCAGATGCACTATGCGCGTCAGGGCATCATCACCGCCGAGATGGAATACGTCGCCATCCGCGAAAACATGAAGCTGCAGGAAGCCCGCGCCGCCGGTTTGCTTGACCAGCAGCATCCGGGCCACAGCTTTGGCGCGAGCATCCCGAAAGAAATCACCGCCGAATTCGTGCGTGATGAAATCGCCCGCGGCCGCGCCATCATCCCGGCCAACATCAACCACGTTGAGCTGGAACCGATGATCATCGGTCGCAACTTCCTGGTGAAGATCAACGGCAATATCGGCAACAGTGCGCTGGGCTCTTCTATTGAAGAAGAAGTGGCCAAGCTGACCTGGGGCATTCGCTGGGGATCGGACACGGTCATGGACCTGTCCACCGGCAAGCACATTCACGAAACCCGTGAGTGGATCATCCGCAACTCGCCGGTGCCGATTGGTACGGTGCCGATTTACCAGGCGCTGGAAAAGGTCAACGGCGTGGCCGAAGACCTGACCTGGGAGCTGTTCCGCGACACCCTGATCGAGCAGGCCGAGCAGGGCGTGGACTACTTCACCATCCACGCAGGTGTGCTGCTGCGTTATGTGCCGCTGACCGCCAAGCGCGTGACCGGGATTGTGTCCCGTGGTGGTTCGATCATGGCCAAGTGGTGCCTGGCGCACCACAAAGAAAACTTCCTTTACACCCACTTCGACGAAATCTGCGAAATCATGAAAGCCTACGACGTCAGCTTCTCGCTGGGCGATGGCTTGCGTCCGGGATCGATTGCCGACGCCAATGACGCGGCGCAGTTCGGCGAGCTGGAAACCCTTGGCGAGCTGACCAAGATCGCCTGGAAGCACGACGTGCAGTGCATGATCGAAGGCCCTGGCCACGTGCCGATGCAGTTGATCAAGGAGAACATGGACAAGCAGCTGGAGTGCTGTGACGAGGCGCCGTTCTACACCCTCGGCCCGCTGACCACCGACATTGCGCCGGGTTACGACCACATCACCTCGGGCATTGGTGCGGCGATGATCGGCTGGTTCGGTTGCGCCATGCTTTGCTACGTGACGCCCAAGGAACACTTGGGCCTGCCGAACAAGGATGACGTGAAGACCGGGATCATCACCTACAAGATCGCGGCCCATGCTGCCGACCTTGCCAAGGGTCATCCAGGCGCTCAGATCCGCGACAACGCCCTGAGCAAGGCGCGTTTTGAGTTCCGTTGGGAAGATCAGTTCAACCTGGGCCTGGATCCGGACACGGCGCGCTCCTATCACGACGAAACGCTGCCCAAGGATTCGGCCAAGGTCGCGCATTTCTGCTCCATGTGCGGGCCGAAGTTCTGCTCGATGAAAATCACCCAGGAAGTTCGTATCTACGCCGCCAACCAGCGCATAGATGCCATCGACGTGGATGTGGCCAAAGGCCTGGCCGAACAGGCCGAGCGCTTCAAGCAGGAAGGCAGCCAGTTGTACAAGAAAGTGTGATGTGAGCAGTCCCCTTGTGGGTGCGGGCTTGCTCGCGATTGCAGCACCTCGGTGATTCAGCTGCACCGAGTTGATTGCATCGCGAGCAAGCCCGCTCCCACAGGGTTTTTTAGGCGGTTTTCTCTTTGTGGGATTCATTCCTTGAACACACCCGGTACTTACTCTCCCGACCTTGCTGTTCCTTTGGACCGGCGTGCATTCGGTGGTCGCGATTTGTTCTCCCTGTGGTTCTCCCTCGGCATTGGCCTGATGGTGTTGCAGACCGGCGCGTTGCTTGCGCCGGGGCTGGGACTGTCGGGTTCATTGCTGGCGATTTTTCTCGGCACGCTGGTAGGCGTGTCGCTATTGGCTTCGGTCGGTGTGATTGGCAGCGATACCGGCCTGTCGTCGATGGCTGCGCTCAAGCTCAGCCTGGGCAGCCGCGGTGCCATGCTCCCGGCCATGCTCAACGTGCTGCAACTGATCGGCTGGGGCTCGTTTGAAATCATCGTGATGCGCGACGCAGCCAGCCTGCTTGGCGCCCGGGCTTTTGGCGAAGGCAGCCTGTTGAGCAACCCCCTGTTGCTGACGCTGTTGTTCGGCGCCTTGGCCACCTTGCTTGCGGTGAGCGGGCCATTGACCTTTGTGCGCAAGATTCTGCGCAAATGGGGTATCTGGTTACTGCTGGCGGCCTGTCTATGGCTGACCTGGAACCTGTTTGCCAAAGCCGATCTGCCAGCGCTGTGGGCGCAAAAAGGCGATGGTTCGCTGCCGTTCGCAGTGGGTTTTGACATTGCCATTGCCATGCCGCTGTCGTGGTTGCCGCTGATTGCGGATTACTCACGCTTCGGCAAGCGTGCACAAAACGTGTTCGGCGGCACGGCCTTGGGCTTCTTTATCGGTAACTTCTGGCTGATGAGCCTGGGCGTGGCTTACACCCTGGCATTCGCCCCGAGTGGTGAAGTGAATGCGCTGCTGTTGGCGCTGGCAGGGGCCGGGCTGGGGATTCCGCTGCTGCTGATTTTGCTCGATGAGTCGGAAAACGCATTTGCCGATATTCACTCGGCGGCGGTGTCAGGCGGGATTCTGTTGCGTTTGAAAGTCGAGCATCTGGCCCTGGCCATCGGCGTGGTCTGCACCTTGATCGCCTGCTTCGCGCCGCTGGCGCAGTACCAGAACTTTCTGTTGCTGATTGGTTCGGTGTTCGCGCCATTGTTCGGCGTGGTGCTGGTGGATCACTTTATCCTGCGCCAGCGCAGTGCCCGGGTTGCGCCTGAGTTGTGGCGCTGGCCGACGCTGCTGGCCTGGCTGGGCGGGGTGCTGACCTATCACCTGCTGGCGAACGTGCTGCCGGATGTAGGCGCAACATTGCCCGCGTTGTTGCTGGCCGGTGGGTTGCAGTGGCTGTTGGGGCGCGGGTCAAAAACGGCCTAGCACACTGTGGGAGCGGGCTTGCTCGCGATGCTGGCGACGCGGTTTTCAAGTGAGACCGTATCGATCCCATCGCGAGCTAGCCCGCTGCCACAGGGGCGGTTGGCGTTACCCGCGACCCGGAAACCACTCTGGCTTTAAAATCCCGTTCAAACGCGAGTACGGAATCTTCAACTCAACATGGCCCTCAGAGTACGGCGCAATGCTGTACACGTCGTACTTGAGCACTACGTTGTCTTTGAGCAGCGCCACATGCGGGGTTTTCTCGAACGGCCAGTTTTTCACGAACTCCGGATCGCTGCCGTAATGGCTGCTGATCAGCCAGTTGTTGTGAGCCACTTTGGCTGCACCCCAGAAAGCCTGTTCCTGACCCGGCAGCAGCATGTCCTGCAGGGTCACGTCCTTTTGCTGTGAGCGCGAGTAGTTGATAAAGCCGCGGCCCGGCATGCCATGGGCGCCCCCGGTATCCAGGTAGCTGGAAAGCTCGACAATCACCAGACCGTCATGCTGCTCGCGTACCTTGGCCTGCAAATAAGTGCTGTTACGGCTGTCGGCCGTACGCAGGAAGTGTTCGCGATAGGCGTTGAGCGAGGGCGCCAGTTTGTCCTCAGGCGAATTGACGGTCATTCGCAACAGGCGATTTTCGATCAGCGCATCGAGCTTGGGGGCGTCGGGAAAATGCAGTGTATCGATGTTCACCAGCGGGCAATCCTGGCCGGTGCAGCCTGCCTTGACTTGCTCGGAAGCGTCATTGGCAAACGCCAACGGCTTTTGCACCGCAGGCTGGAACACGCTTTGGCAAGCGCCCAGGGTCAGGGCGATGCAAGTCATGGAAGCAAACTTTAAAAGCGACATGGTCGTCCTTCATCGTCGGAAGAGTGGGGGAGTGATGGTGGTTCGACTGCCAGCATGGGCATCGGTTCGCCACTAAGCTTATGTAGAGCCAATTAGAGTTGTTTTGCAGGCGATCCGTCTATCCCCGTGTTAGAAAAGAGGCTGCATCCGCAGTCTCTGGCGCGTTAGGATGCGCGATGCCGAGGGTCCGCCCACGGTGAAATTCGCCAGCAAGGGGTTTGTAATGACTGACATCACCAAGGCCAGGCCAAGCACCGTCGAGATCGTAAAGCGCGAGAACGGTTATCAGGGTTTTTACAAGCTTGATCGGGTGCATCTGCGACACGAACTCTTTGCCGGAGGCATGAGTCGCGAGATCAGTCGTGAGGTGTTTGTACGACATGATGCAGTCTGTGTGCTGCCCTACGACCCGCAGCGTGATGAAGTGGTACTGATCGAACAGTTCCGCGTCGGCGCCCTGGGCAAGACTGACACGCCCTGGCTGATCGAGCTGGTTGCCGGGCTGATCGACAAGGCTGAAGTGCCCGAGGAAGTGGCTCACCGTGAAGGTGAAGAAGAGGCCGGGCTGACGTTCTCGTCGTTGTGGCCGATCACTCGCTACTTCCCGTCGCCGGGGGGCAGCACCGAGTTTGTTCATCTCTATCTCGGGCGTTGCAGCACTGAGGGCGTCGGGGGCTTGCATGGTCTGGAGGAAGAGGCAGAAGATATTCGTGTAACGGTATGGGCGTACGAAGATGCGCTGCAAGCAGTACGTGATGGGCGTATTTCCAATGCAGCGAGCATTATTGCCCTGCAATGGCTGGCGCTTAATCGCGCTGAAGTGAGGGGGTTATGGTCGTAAATGGGGTTCGCGATCGTTATCGGGTCGATCTGATCGGGCTGCAGGCCGCTTGCGAGGCCAACTATGCGCGTCTGATGCGTTTGTTGCCCGAAATGCGCGAGCAACCCGGCCCGCGCCAGATTGCCGTGACCCAGGGCGATCAGATGCTGGGCGTGCTGACGCTGGAGGTGATCCTCGATTGCCCGTACACCAGCACCCTGCGTGTCAGCCAGGAGCACAGCTTGCCGTGGTTGCCGGTGCCTCAATTGCAGGTGCAGGTGTATCACGATGCGCGCATGGCCGAAGTGGTCGCGGCCGAGCATGCGCGGCGCTTTCGCAGCATTTATCCCTACCCCAATATCGCCATGCACCAGCCCGACGAAAAGGCCCAGCTCAATGTGTTTTTGGGTGAGTGGCTAAGTCATTGCCTGGCCTGTGGCCATGAGTACGCAGATGTGCGCTGAAATCCTGGCAAGCGCACCAAAAAACTGGCCTCTGGATCAAGGCGCTTACTCCCATAATGGCCATACTCAATGGCATAATCGCGCCATTCACTGACCCTCCCCGGGAGAGCCACCTTGCCGAATGTATCCACGCTGACCACCGAAGACCCGGTGCTGCTGGTGCAGCTCTCTGACAGCCACCTGTTTGCAGAAGCGGATGGCTCGCTGCTGGGGCTCAAGACCGCGCAAAGCCTGCAGCAAGTGATTGATCTGGTGCAGGCCGAGCAGCCGCATATTGACGGCCTGCTGGCCACTGGTGATCTGACCCAGGACGGCAGTGTCGAGGCTTATCAACGCTTTCGCACACTGACCGCGCCGTTGGCACCCTTTGGCCGCTGGATCCCCGGCAACCACGATCAAGTTGCGCAGATGCGTGAAGCGGCCGTGCAAAGCCGTCTTCTGGAGCCGGTGGTCGATATTGGCAATTGGCGCATTACGCTGCTCAACTCGGCTGTTCCCCACTCCACCCCCGGTTACCTGGAGGACGATCAGTTGCAATTGCTGGCCCAGTCCTTGAGCGAAGCCCCCGATCGCCATCACCTGGTGTGCCTGCATCACCACCCGGTGTCGGTGGGCTGCCCGTGGCTGGAGCCGATCGGTCTGCGCAATGCCAAAGAATTCTGGTCGGTCATGGACCGTTATCCCCAGGCCCGGGCGGTACTGTGGGGGCATGTTCATCAGGCGTTCGACCAGCAGCGCAACGACGTTCGATTGCTAGCCACGCCCTCTACCTGCATCCAGTTCGCGGTGGGCAGCCCAGACTTCAAGGTCAGCGGCGAGGCACCGGGCTATCGCTGGCTGCGCTTGCAACCGGACGGCACTCTGCAAACCGGCGTGTCGCGCCTGGCGGATTTCACCTTTGAGCCGGATTACAGCGCCAACAATTACTGAATTATCTTGAAGCGAGTCATTGCCCCTGAGTCAGGCTAAACTGCGCGCCTTTATTGTTGCTGTGTTCAGCTTAACGGGTCTTCGGGGGTCATCGCATGTCAGGTTCCATCTTGTATATCCACGGGTTCAACAGTGCCCCCGAGTCCAAGAAAGCCATGCAGTTGACGTCGGCTATGCACGGCATGGGCCTTGGCGGGCAACTGCGGGTGCCTGCCCTGCACCATCATCCGCGCCAGGCCATTGCCCAATTGCAGGGCGTAATCAGTGAGCTTGGCAGCCCATTGCTGGTCGGCAGCTCGCTCGGCGGCTACTATGCGACATGGCTGGCCCGCCAATACGGCCTCAAGGCCTTGCTGATCAATCCGGCCGTCAGCCCGCACCGGATGTTCGACGGCTATCTGGGCACGCAAACCAATCACTACAGCGGCGAAACCTGGGAACTGACCCTCGATCACGTGCAGGCGCTGGCAGAACTTGAAGTGCCAGCCCCTCAGGACGCGCAGCGTTGTCAGGTGTGGTTGCAGACAGGCGATGAAACCCTGGACTACCGCTACGCTGAACAGTACTACGCGGCATGTACGTTGCGTATTGAGGCGGGCGGTGATCACAGTTATCAGGGCTTTGCCCAGCAGCTGCCCGACTTGCTGAACTTTGCAGGGATCGGCGCCGAACAGTTTGAAACCATCGACTTCGCGGCCCTTTAAGGCGCCCGTCGAATGGCCCTTTTTTTCACTTACGACTAACGACGAGACCCTATGGCCACTCCCAGCGCTAGCTCTTATAACGCCGACGCCATCGAAGTCCTCTCGGGCCTCGACCCGGTGCGCAAACGCCCCGGCATGTATACCGACACCAGCCGGCCCAACCACCTGGCCCAGGAAGTCATCGACAACAGCGTCGACGAGGCCCTGGCCGGTCACGCCAAGTCGGTCAACGTCATCCTGCACGCCGATCATTCGCTGGAAGTCAGCGATGACGGGCGCGGCATGCCGGTGGACATCCACCCTGAAGAGGGTGTGCCGGGCGTCGAGCTGATCCTCACCAAGCTCCACGCGGGCGGCAAGTTCTCCAACAAGAACTACCAGTTCTCCGGTGGCCTGCACGGCGTGGGCATCTCGGTGGTCAACGCGCTGTCGACGCTGGTGCGGGTCAAGGTCAAGCGTGACGGCAACGAGTACCAGATGACCTTTGCCGATGGCTATAAAGCCACCGATCTGGAAATTATCGGCACCGTGGGCAAACGCAACACCGGCACCAGCGTGTACTTCGCGCCGGACCCGAAATACTTCGATTCACCCAAGTTTTCCGTCAGCCGCCTCAAGCACGTGCTCAAGGCCAAGGCCGTGCTATGCCCGGGGCTGCTGGTTACGTTCGAAGACAAAAACACCAACGAAAAGGTCGAGTGGCATTACGAAGACGGCCTGCGCTCGTATCTGGTCGATGCAGTCAGCGAATTTGAACGCCTGCCCGACGAGCCGTTCTGCGGCAGCCTGGCCGGTAACAAGGAAGCCATCGACTGGGCCTTGCTGTGGCTGCCCGAGGGCGGCGACAGTGTTCAGGAAAGCTACGTCAACCTGATCCCTACGGCCCAGGGCGGTACCCACGTCAACGGCCTGCGCCAGGGCTTGCTCGATGCCATGCGCGAGTTCTGCGAGTTCCGCAGCCTGCTGCCGCGGGGTGTCAAGCTGGCGCCTGAAGATGTGTGGGAGCGCATTGCGTTCGTGCTGTCGATGAAAATGCAGGAACCCCAGTTCTCGGGTCAGACCAAAGAGCGTCTGTCATCCCGTGAGGCGGCGGCATTTGTCTCGGGTGTGATCAAGGACTCCTTCAGCCTGTGGCTCAACGCCAACCCCGAGTTGGGCATGCAACTGGCCGAACTGGCGATCAACAACGCCGGGCGCAGGCTCAAGGCCAGTAAAAAGGTAGAACGCAAGCGCATTACCCAGGGGCCGGCCTTGCCGGGCAAGCTGGCGGACTGCGCCGGGCAAGACCCTATGCGCTCCGAGCTGTTCCTGGTGGAAGGTGATTCTGCAGGCGGCTCGGCCAAGCAGGCGCGGGACAAGGAGTTCCAGGCGATCCTGCCGTTGCGCGGCAAGATCCTCAACACCTGGGAAGTCGACGGCAGCGAAGTGCTGGCGAGCCAGGAAGTGCACAATATCGCTGTGGCCATCGGTGTCGATCCGGGCGCGGCCGATATGAGCCAGTTGCGTTACGGCAAGATCTGCATCCTTGCCGACGCCGACTCCGACGGCCTGCACATTGCTACCTTGCTCTGTGCATTGTTTGTGCAGCACTTCCGCCCGCTGGTGGATGCCGGTCACGTCTATGTGGCGATGCCGCCGCTGTACCGCATCGACCTGGGCAAGGAGATCTTCTACGCCCTGGACGAAGCCGAGCGCGACGGCATTCTTGACCGTCTTGTCGCCGAGAAAAAACGCGGCAAGCCGCAAGTCACACGATTCAAGGGGCTGGGTGAGATGAACCCGCCACAGCTGCGCGAAACCACGATGGATCCGAACACCCGTCGCCTGGTGCAACTCACTCTTGAAGACTTCGCCGCCACGTCAGAAATGATGGACATGCTGCTGGCCAAGAAACGCGCCGGTGACCGCAAGTCCTGGCTCGAATCCAAAGGCAACCTGGCGCAGGTGCTGGCCTGATGCGCAGTGCCTTGCTGGGCTTGTTCTGTTTGGGTGCTGCGCCGGTCATGGCCGATACCTGGCCAGAACTGGCGTTGCAGTCAGAGCATCCGGTTGAAGGCATGCGCGGTGGCAATCTGTCCGGGCTGGCATTATGTTCGGGTGAGCTGTGGGCGGTGTCTGATCGTGATGATGATCAGATTTATCGCCTCGATACCCGCGAGTCTCTGTGGCAGGCCGAAGCCTTGCCTGTCGATGTGCCGCCAGCGCCGGAAAGCGGCTTGCCGTGGGGCGTGCGCATGATGGGCAAGGCCATCAGCCCGTTGCGCGGCGGCGAGCTGGACTTTGAAGGGATCAGTTGCGATGAGGCGGGCAACCGGTTCGTGGTCAGTGAGTCCCATGCAGCGGTACTGCAAATCCCTCAGGCCGGGGCGCCTTCATGGCTTAAAATCGACCCGGCGCTGGTGCGTCAGGCCCGTGCCAGCGGCATGTTGCTGCATTTCAATGCGCTGTTTGAGGGGATTGCCGTCAACTCGCAGGGTAATCAGATATGGCTGGCGGCCGAGCGTGAGCGCCGTGGCTTGCTGACGATTCGCAAAAAACAGAGTGTATGGGACTGCGAAAACGGCTGCGTGCTGATGAGCGAAGGCGGTCTTGAACAGCCGCCGACGCAACTCAACGCCAAGGCCCAGGCAAAGGACTTTGCCGACCTGGCGCTGTTCGAGGACAAGCTGTTTACCCTTGAGCGCATGGCCTATCGTATTTGCCGGCGTACCCCGAATACGGGCGAGATCGAACGCTGTTGGTCGTTTGCCAATGATGCCCTGACCGATGCCCGGCGTTACAACACCGGCTATGGCAACACCGAGGCCCTGAGCCTGGATGCCAAGGGCGCCTGGGTCGGGGTCGACAACGGCAGCCATAGACGCGCCGATAGCGAAAAACGTCCCATCGTCTGGCGCTTTGCTGCACCGCAAGGTGGCTGGAGTGCCAAGCAATGAGCCAGCAAGCACCGGGCAAAGGCGTGGGGCGTATCTTCATGATCGTGGCCTGGTGCGCGGGCCTGTACCTGGCCACGCAGTTTTTCGGGCGCTGGGAACAGCGTCAGCAAAACCCCAATACCGAAGTGACCTCGCAGCAAGGCGAGGGTTATATCGAAGTCAAACTGCTCGGCAACGTGCAGGGCCATTTCGTCGCCAGTGGCCGGATCAACAACGTGCCGGTGGAATTTTTACTCGATACCGGTGCCACCGATGTGGCAGTACCGCTGGATCTGGCCAGGCAACTGGCACTGCCCAAGGGCCTCCCGGTGACCCTGAGCACCGCCAATGGCCGCACCCAGGGCTACCAGACCCGCATCGATCGCCTGCAGCTGGGCGCCATTGTGCTGCGCGATGTGCGAGCTGTAGCGGCCCCCGGGCTGGACGGCGAGCAGGTGCTGCTGGGCATGAGTGCGCTGAACAAACTTGAATTTACCCAGCGCGGCGGCACCATGCTGCTGCGCCAGACAACGAACTGAATGAGGTCCGCATGAGCGACTCCCTTGATCTCAGCCTGGACGGCGTAGAACGCCGGTCACTGGCCGACTTCACCGAACAGGCCTACCTCAACTACTCCATGTACGTCATCATGGATCGGGCCTTGCCGCATATCGGCGACGGCCTCAAGCCCGTTCAGCGGCGTATTGTTTACGCCATGAGCGAGTTGGGCCTGGACGCTGACTCCAAGCACAAGAAATCGGCGCGTACCGTCGGTGACGTGCTCGGTAAATTCCACCCTCACGGCGACTCGGCCTGCTACGAAGCGATGGTGCTGATGGCACAGCCGTTCAGCTATCGCTACACCTTGGTCGACGGCCAGGGCAACTGGGGTGCGCCGGACGATCCCAAGTCGTTTGCGGCCATGCGTTACACCGAAGCTCGCCTGTCGCGTTACTCCGAGGTCCTGCTCAGCGAATTGGGCCAGGGCACGGCGGACTGGGTACCGAACTTTGACGGTACCCTCGACGAACCTGCGGTTTTACCGGCACGTTTGCCCAATATCCTGCTCAATGGCACCACCGGCATCGCCGTCGGCATGGCCACCGATGTGCCGCCGCACAACCTGCGTGAAGTGGCGGCGGCGTGCGTGCGTTTGCTCGACGAGCCGAAAGCCACGGTTGAGCAATTGTGCGAACACATTCAAGGCCCGGACTACCCGACCGAAGCTGAAATCATCACCCCGCGCGCCGACCTGCTGAAGATCTATCAGACCGGCCGTGGTTCGGTGCGCATGCGTGCGGTGTATCACATCGAAGACGGCGACATCGTGGTCACTGCACTGCCGCATCAGGTGTCGGGTGCCAAGGTGTTGGAGCAGATCGCCGCGCTGATGCAGGCCAAGCCGACCAAGCTGGCGATGGTAACCGACCTGCGTGATGAGTCCGACCATGAAAACCCGTGCCGTATCGTCATCATTCCGCGCAACAACAAGGTCGATCTCGACGAACTGATGCAGCACTTGTTCGCCGTCACCGAGCTTGAGTCCACGTTCCGGGTCAACATCAATATCATCGGCCTGGACGGCAAGCCGCAGCTGAAAAACCTGCGTGCCCTGCTGGTTGAATGGCTGGAGTTCCGCGTCAACACCGTGCGCCGCCGCCTGCAGTTCCGTCTCGATAAAGTCGAGCGCCGCCTGCACCTGCTGGACGGTTTGCTCACCGCTTACCTGAACCTCGATGAAGTGATCCATATCATTCGCACCGAGGAACACCCCAAGGCTGAGCTGATTGCACGCTTTGCCCTGAGTGAAACCCAGGCTGATTACATCCTTGATACGCGCCTGCGCCAACTGGCCCGTCTGGAAGAGATGAAGCTGCGCGACGAGCAGGATGCACTGCGTAAAGAGCAAGCCAAGCTGCAAGCCCTGCTGGGCAGCGAAGCCAAGCTGAAAAAGCTGGTGCGCACTGAACTGCTGGAAGACGCCAAAACCTACGGCGATGATCGTCGTTCGCCAATCGTGGCCCGCGCAGAAGCCAAGGCCCTGTCGGAAAACGAGCTGGTGCCGACTGAAGCGGTCACGGTGGTGCTCTCGGAGAAAGGCTGGGTACGTTGCGGTAAAGGCCACGATCTGGACGCTACCGGCCTGTCCTATAAAGCGGGGGATGGTTACAAAACCGCCGCTGCCGGGCGTTCCAACCAGTTTGCGGTGTTTATCGACTCCACGGGGCGCAGCTACTCGGTGGCCGCGCATACCTTGCCGTCGGCCCGCGGTCAGGGTGAACCGCTGACCGGTCGTCTGACCCCGCCGCCGGGGGCGACATTCGAGTGCGTGCTGTTGCCGGAAGACGACGCGTTGTACGTGATCGCCTCCGATGCCGGTTATGGTTTTGTGGTTAAGGGTGAAGACCTGCAGGCCAAGAACAAGGCCGGTAAAGCGCTGCTCAGTCTGCCCAAAGGCGCGCAGGTGATGCAGCCGCGGCCGGTGTCCGATCGCGAGCACAACTGGCTGGCGGCGGTAACCACTGAAGGGCGCCTGTTGATCTTCAAAGTCAGCGATCTGCCGCAGCTGGGCAAGGGCAAGGGCAACAAGATCATCGGCATCCCCGGCGATCGCGTGGCCAGCCGCGAAGAGTACGTGACCGACATCGCGGTACTTCCAGACAATGCCGCATTGGTATTGCAGGCGGGCAAGCGTACCTTGACGCTCAAGGCGGATGACCTGGAACACTACAAAGGTGAGCGTGGCCGTCGTGGCAACAAACTGCCTCGTGGGTTCCAGCGTGTAGATGCCTTGTTGGTAGAAACCCCCAATTAAGCCTGTTTAGTGCGCCCGGCCTGCGTTTTTAAGCGCAGATCGGCGCGACAGCGCTGGAGTCATGCCCAATATTCGCGGATGATATGCCGCGTTAGCGGCACGGCTTATGGCAATGTGCTTTGCGAGCCTTTCGAGAATTACACTGCGGCTCGCCCTGAGGCGGCCACCTGGATGGAATGATGAACGTTCTACGCCTTCCTATAATTGCGTTGCTGACCGGTGTGTTGGGTCTGGCGGGGTGCAGCACGCACCAGCCGGCGGCCTTGTACCAACTGGACAGCGGCACCCCCGGCCAGCCCGCGCAAAGCGCCGGCATGGCTGTGGTACTTGGCCCGATCAGCGTGGCCGACTACCTGCAACGTGAAACCCTGCTGCAACGCCAGCCTGATGGCAGTTTGAGCGCTGCGACTGACGGACGATGGGCGGGTAGCCTGTCGGCAGATATCGACCAGCTGCTGGTGCGCCAACTGGCATGGCGCCTGGACAGCCAGCGTGTGGTCCAGGCCCCGGCACCTGCGGGCTTCAGCCCGGATGTGCAAGTGTTGTTGTCGATCACTCGGCTGGACTCGGGCAAGGATCTGCCTGCAGTGCTGGACGCACAATGGCGCTTGATTGACCGTCGCGGTCAAGTGCGTGACAACCGCATCGTGCACCTGGAGCAGCCGCACGGGGGCAGTACGGCGGACCAGGTCAAGGCTCAGGGCAAGTTGTTGCAACAGTTGAGCGAGCAATTGGCGGTGGCACTCAAGCCTCTGGCCAACCAGCCGCCTCTGGTGGAAGCGCCCAAGGCGCCGTCCAAGGCAGCCCCCAAGCAGGGTGCGGATAAACCTCGTATCCCAATGGCCTCACCGATACGCACGGATATGGAAATCTTCCGCTTCTGAGGCTGTAGCCAGAAACAAAAAAATCCCGCACATGTGCGGGATTTTTTATGGCAGGTCAAAAGCCCCTCACCACGCCTCTCCCGGAGGGAGAGGGCCAGGGTGAGGGTGCTCTTGGCTTTGGCTACCCGCGACTCTCATGCATCCGCGCCAGCTGGCGCTCCAGCATCGAAGGGTAAGGCTCCATCAGGCGCTCTACGCAGCAGGCGCCTTCCGGGCTGGCAATCGGGCGGATTCGGGCGCGCTGGCGGATCAGCGGGTCATCGCTGATCTTGCGCTCTACCAGCAACAGGTTGCGGCTGTGTTGCGACAAGGCCAGTGCATCCTGCGCCGTTTCGGTCAGCAGCAGGTCAATCTGACTCATGCCGCTCAGGCCTTCACCCAGCACCAGGCCCAACTGCAATTGCAGGGTAATGCCGCTGTCTGCCACTTCGATCTGCAGGGCGTGACCCAATGCACGCAGCAGCTCGCCGCAGCAAATGGCGTTGGTCAGGTAGTCGTCGCCGCTGTCTTCACTGTGGAACAGCATCAGTGTGCTGCCATCGTTCAGCGTATGCAGTTCGCTTTGGTACAGCGAGGCTGCCTGGTTCAGACAATCACGATAGCGTTCCAGCAGTTCCATCAATCGGGCGCGGGGCAGGCGGCGCAATTGCTCCTGTGCCCCCAGTTGCACCGCGAGTACGGCACTCGGTTGCGGCGCCGCAGATGCGACCGGTTTTGGTTTGGCCAGGGCAACCGGCGCGGCACTCGCCGTGCTGGTGTCGCGCAGGTCGGCAAACGGGTCTTCGTCGTCGTTCTCGTCTTCTTCGGTGCTCACCAACTGTCGAGGTGCAGCCTTGGGCGCAGGTGCCGCCGCAGTCTCATCGAACGTCGGGTCACTCAGGTTGCGCACTTCAAAGCTCGGCTCGTTGTCTTCGGCTTCTTCGTAGTCGCTGTCGTCGTAGTCGTCTTCTTCTGGTTCCGGCTCGGGCTCTGGCGCCGGAGGGGCCAGGCGGGTGTGGAGCTGACGAGCCAGGTCGCCGATCTCATCCTGGCGCTGAATGGCCGGGGTGTAAGGATCGGGTTCGCGCAGCCATACCCGCAGTTGCAGCAGGGGCGTGGTGATATGACGGCCCAGACGCAAGCTTAAGGCCAGGGCAAGGGCCAGCAGGATGGCACTCAAAATGCCCATGCTTTGCAGGCTGATGGTCATCGGCTGCTCGAACTGGTGCATGTCCAGGCTGATGCGCAGATGCCCGGCGGTCACATCCTGAAAGGTGATCTTGGTTTGATACACACCCTCGGTTTCGCCTAGCAGGCCATTTTTGGGACGTTGCCCGGCTTCGGCGAGGATACGGTTATCCACGCTATAAATGGCCGCGTGGGCCACCAGCGGGTTTTTGGTCAGGTTGTTGAGCAGCACGTTGAGGCTGAGGATGTCATTTGACACCAGCAGCTCGGTCGCCGAGGTGGCGGTTTGCGTGGTCAGGCTCTGCCCCAGGGCGTCGGCCTGTTCGTGCATGGCCTGCTTGAATTGCAGGCCCATGACCACGGCATAGATGACCAGTGCCAGGGCGACCAGGATCACGTTATGGCTGGCGATACGCAGAGCAAGCGGAACGCGGCGATCGCGCAGGGCCCGGAAGATCAGCAGGAAGAAGTTATCGGTTTTGACAGGCGATGGCCGGTTCACTGAGCGCGGCTCTTAGTCCGTTAAGTTGGTGCGCAGTATAGCGAGCGGCCTGAGGGCGGCAAAGCCTTGGCGGTGCCCGATGGTCACTGAAAGTGGGTAGAATGCGTTTTTTTTAGCGAATGGGGGTGTGCCTTGCGCGAAATCGTCCTGATAAACATCACAGGTGAGGACCGTCCGGGTCTCACTGCGGCCATTACCGGTGTACTGGCCAGCAATGGTGTGAATATTCTCGACATCGGTCAGGCCGCCATCCATGGCGTTTTGTCATTGGGTTTTCTGGTCGAAATTCCACAAGCCGAGCTGGTTTCGGCAGTGCTCAAGGACCTGCAGCCCTTAATCGCGAAGGAAGGTTTGCAGCTGCGTTTCGACCCGATCAGCGAAGAGCATTACCAGCGCTGGGTCCACGAACAAAGCCAGACCCGGCATGTGGTCACGCTGATGAGCCGCCAGGTGACCGCCCATGAGCTGCAGCGCGTGACATCGGTGATCAGCCAGCACGGTTTGAACATTGAGCAGACGGATCGCCTGTCCGGTCGCGTGCCGCTGGATGCGTCGACCGAGTCGAGCAAAAGCTGCATCGAGCTGCGTGTGTGTGGCGAGCCTGTGGATGTTGACGCGCTGCGTGCCGATTTCTTCAACCTGGCCCAGGAGCTGGGCGTGGATATCGCCCTGCAGGAAGACACCCTGTTCCGTCGCAATCGCCGCCTGGCGGTGTTCGACATGGACTCGACGCTGATCGAAGCTGAAGTGATCGACGAGCTGGCCAAGGCGGCAGGCGTGGGGGATCAAGTGGCGGCCATCACCGAGCGCGCGATGGCTGGCGAACTGGATTTCAAGGCCAGTTTCAAGGAGCGCATGGCGCTGCTCAAGGGCCTGGACGTGGGCGTGCTGGATGCCATCGGTGCTTCGTTGCGCCTGACCGAGGGCGCTGAAGTGCTGTTCGCCGAGCTCAAGCGTCTGGGTTACAAAACTGCGATTCTGTCAGGCGGTTTCACCTACTTTGCCAAACAAGTGCAGGCCAGGCTGGGCATCGACTATGTCTTTGCCAACGAACTGGAAGTGGTGGACGGCAAGGTGACCGGTGTTGCGGTCGAACCGATTGTTGATGCCCAGCGCAAGGCAGATTTGCTGCGCGAACTGGCACAAAAGGAAGGCTTGAGCCTGGAGCAGACCATTGCGGTCGGTGATGGCGCCAATGATTTGCCGATGCTGGCGATTGCCGGGCTGGGTGTGGCATTCCGTGCCAAGCCGCTGGTCAAGAAATCGGCCAAGCACGCAATTTCGACTTTGGGCCTGGATGGCGTGCTGTACCTGCTCGGTCAGCGTGACCGTAACAGCCAGGGCTGAGCCCCCCTGTAAATGACCTGTGGGAGCGAGCTTGCCCGCGATTGCATCACCTCGGTGAATCAGATGCACCGAGTTGCCAGCATCGCGAGCAAGCCCGCTCCCACAGGGTTATGGGTTATTCGGCGTGCGCCGGTGCACCCATTTTCTGACCCATCATCACCGGCGTTCCTGCCGTCAGGCCTTCGGCCCATTTCACCTGATCCGCGCCAAACAGCACGATCGCCGTCGAACCCAGTTTGAAACGACCCAGCTCGGCACCTTTTTCCAGGTGGATCGGCGCACGGGCAGCTTCGTCGTAACGGAAGGTTTTCAGCTCGCGTTTCGGCGGGGTAACCAGACCGGCAAACACGGTTTCAATGGATGCCACGATCATGGCACCGACCAATACCACGGCCATAGGGCCGCGCTCGGTGTCAAAAATGCACACCGCACGCTCGTTGCGGGCAAAAAGCTCCGGCACGTTTTCGGCGGTGGTCTGGTTGACCGAGAACAGGCGCCCCGGCACGTAGATCATTTCACGCAGGGTGCCCGCCAGTGGCATGTGCACGCGGTGGTAGTCCTTGGGCGACAGGTAGATGGTGGCAAATTCGCCGCCCATAAACTGGGCTGCTACTGCAGCATCGCCACCCACCAGCTCCAGCACGCTGTAGCTGTGGCCCTTGGCCTGGAACACGCGGCCGTGTTCGATCGGGCCCAGCTGGCTGACCGCGCCATCGGCAGGGCTTAGCACCGCACCTGGAGTTTGATCCAGCGGGCGGGCGCCGTCTTTCAGGGCGCGGGTAAAGAAGGCGTTGAAGTGCTCGTAGGCGGTCACGTCTTCAACCAGGGCCTGGGACATGTCTACCTGATAACGCTTGGCGAACCAGCTGGTGAACGCATTCTTGAACCAGCGTACGCGGCATTCGGCAATACAGCCGGCCAGGCGTGACAGCAGGTGATGCGGCAACAGGTACTGACTGAGGAGGAACAAACGCTTTTTCATTCAAGGTCCTTAATTTTTTACAGGTAGCTCGACGGGGGTGTCGGGGTGGTTGCCCCATTCGCCCCAGGAGCCGGCGTAGCCTTTGACGCGCGGGTAACCGAGCGCCTTGGCGACGAGATAGGTAAAGCCGGAACGGTGGTGGGTCTGGCAGTGGGTAATCACTTCTTTGTCTGGCGTGATGCCCAGATCCTTGAGGATCTGCGCCATGTCCGGGCGGATACGCAGGTTACGGGTTTTATCCATGCCGGTGGTCCACTCAAGATGCTTGGCCCCGGGGATATGCCCGCCCTTGGCTGCCAGCACTTTTTCGCCGCTGTATTCGGCGGCACTGCGTGCATCCCAGATCGCCAGGTCGGCGGCGCCCAGGCGGCTTTGCAGGTACTCGCGGGTGGCAGTGGGTTCATCGTGCAAGGTCAGCGCCACCGGGCCATTGACGGCGGCAGGCACGTCCTGGCTGAGGGCATAGCCTTCGCCAATCCAGGCGTGAATGCCCCCGTCCAGATAGTGGTATGCCTTGTGCCCGATTACATCAAGCAGCCAGATAAACCGCCCGGCCCAGCCGCCGCCTTCGTCGTCATAGACCACATAGACCGCGTCGGGATTGTGCCCCAGCTCGCCGAACAGGGTTTCGAGTGACGCTTGCGACGGCAGCAGGCCGGGTGCCGGTGGCAAGCCCAGTTGCGTGCGTTTCGGGTCGACAAAACGGGCGCCCGGAATATGCCCGGCCTCGTAGCGTGCAACACTGGTCAGGTCAACCAGGATCAGTTCGGGTGCGTCGAGCCGGGCGAGCAGGTCGCCGGGCTCGATCACTAATGGCAAGCCAGAGAAGCCAGGCATAGGAAGCCTCCAGAGCAAAAAGGGGGGATTGTAGCGCTAGCGCCCGCGACTACTAAAGGTATTCAAGGCTTTCTCGATGCATTGGGCCGTTTTGCCAAAGGCTTGCACGCTGGTTTCGGAAAATGGCCCGCCGCCCTGGTCTGCCAGTATGAGCATGACCACGCGACCGTTATTGCTCAGCGAGCGTAGCAGCAGATGCTCGCCGGGGAACAGGCTGCGCAGGCTGTAGGGCAAGACTGCGGAGATCACCGCGTTGTTTTCGGGCGTCAGGCGCACTTGTGCAGGTTGCATCATCAGGCGTTGCAGCGCGGTGCTGTCACTGATGTTGACGGTCAGGTCGAAGGCGGTTCTGCCCAGGCCGGCAATCTGGTTGACGCTCAGGCTGGTCGAGGTCTTGTCGGGGGTGAGTATCATCACCCGGCGCATGCCGCACGCCTGCAAGGCTTCGCGGGCACAGGTGCTCAGATGCATCGGGTTGCTGAATGCGCTGGGTTGCTCCAGCAGCTGCCCGCAATGTTTGCGCCAGGCGACGAGTGCCTCGGCCGAGGGAGGCGGGGCTGCCTGCGAATTGTCCCCGTTGCGGCGTGAGTCCCACGGCCAGAGCAATGCCTGGGCCGGATGCCAAAGGTCGGGGCTGGAGTGATAGCGCGCGCTGCTCGCGGCCTGCTGGTGTGCCTGCTGCTGAACTTCGTCCAGGGGCATTTGCAGGTAAAGGCTGGTGACGTACTGCCAGCGCAGGTTGTGCGGTGTGTCCCAGCCCTGCTGGGCTGACAGCGCCAGGCAGTTGGCCAGCAACACACTGTTGGCAGGCTGGTTGAGCCAGCGCCGCAGGGCCGGGTCGGCGTCCAGCAGTTGTTGCTGACGCAGGGGGTGATGGGTGTCGCGGGCGATATGCAGCACCCTGACCAGGGTGCGGCGCTCTTCGGTGATCACCGTATAACCTTGCATCACCCACCCCGGCAGACGCCACAGCTCGGCCAGGCTGCGGCAGATATCAAACAGTGGCACACCAAAAAGCTGGCGCTCGACTTTACTGGCGCACTCATTGTGCCCGACCACCCGCCGTTCCCAGGTTTCGAGCAGCAGTGGGTGGGTCAGTGCCAGGGCCCATAGCGGTGACAGAAACAGCAAGCTGCTCCAGTAGATTTCCTGCCAGAGCCGCGCCAGGCGATTGCCGAACAGGCCAATGGCCTGTTGTGCGGCGTGCTGGCTGATCAGCTGGATTTGTCGGTAGGCCAGCGGGATATCCTCGATCGCCAGCGCCGGCACATGTTCGAGCAGCATCTGGGTGCGTTTGAGGCCCAGGCGGTTGATCGCCACTTCAAGGCTCTCGGCCGGCTCGCTCAGGCTGCTTTGGGCTTGCTGGTTGGCCTCGCGGATCAGTCTGAGGGCCAGCGCCGGGCTGTCCTGCATAACCTCGGCAATTTCGCGTAACGAGCGGCGACTGTCGTTGAGGGTCTTGAAGACCCGCGCATGGCTGGTTTGCGGGATCGGCAGATCGACGGCGTCCAGGTGTGCAACCCAGGCATCCAGGGTGGTGGGTGTTGATATCGGTGCGCGGGTTTCGTTGGCCATAATGAGGACGCGATGATCATCCAATCTGGGGGTCGAATGGCTTTTCGGCTCTACCGGCTATAGTCTGGCGCAGATTCGCCGATAAGGAGAAGAAGAGTTTTAGCTACGCTGGAATATGACCTTGAACCGACCCAAGAAGTACTTTTATATCTATGGCTAAAATTATCGGCATCATCGTCGTGTTCGCGAGTGTGCTCGGCGGATACGTACTTTCCCACGGCAAAATCGGGGCGCTGATCCAGCCGTTCGAGGTTTTGATCATCGGCGGTGCGGCCTTCGGTGCGTTCCTGCAAGCCAACCCCGGTTACATGACCATGCATGTGATCAAAAAATCACTGGGCATGTTCGGTTCGCGTTTCTCCCACGCTTTTTATCTTGAAGTGTTGGGCCTGGTTTACGAGATTCTCAACAAAAGTCGTCGCGAAGGCATGATGGCCATCGAGAGCGACATTGAAGACGCGGCCGCCAGCCCTATCTTCGCCAAATACCCCACTGTCCTTAAAGATGAGCGCATGACCGCGTTTATCTGCGATTACCTGCGCATCATGTCCTCGGGCAACATGGCCCCCCACGAGCTTGAGGGGTTGTTTGACATGGAGCTGTATAACCTCAAGGAAGAGCTGGAGCATCCTTCCCACGCCGTTACCGGTATCGCCGACGGCATGCCGGGTTTCGGTATCGTCGCCGCGGTACTGGGTATTGTGGTGACCATGGCCTCGCTGGGCGAAGGTGATCAGGCGGCCATCGGCATGCACGTTGGCGCCGCGCTGGTAGGTACCTTCTTCGGTATTTTGGCGGCCTATGGTTTCTTCGGTCCGTTGGCGACGTCTTTGGCTCACGATGCCAAGGAAGAACTCAACGTGTATGAATCGATCAAGGCCTCGCTGGTGGCTTCGGCCTCAGGCATGCCGCCGTCGCTGGCGGTCGAGTTTGGTCGCAAGGTCCTGTACCCCAAGCACCGGCCCAGTTTTTCCGAGCTGGAACAAGTGGTTCGTGGTCGCTGATTTATGGAAAACAACCAGCCCATAATCATCAAGCGCGTCAAGCGCTACGCCGCAGGCCATCACGGTGGCGCCTGGAAAATCGCCTTTGCCGACTTCGCCACGGCGATGATGGCGTTCTTTCTGGTGATGTGGCTGATGACGGCGGCCACGCCCGAGCAAAAGATCGCCATTGGTGGTTATTTCAAAGATCCGATCGGATTCAGCGAAAGCGGCACGCCCTACGTCATCGACCTGGGCGGCACTCCGGCCTTGGCGCCGGACAACACCCTCAACCCTGAAGAAAAACTGCAGCCCCAGCCCGACAAGATCAAGGTAGATGCCGAGCAGGTTGAAAGCATGGCCGAGCAGGTCGAGAAAGAGCGCCTCGAACTGCTGTTGCAGGAGTTGCAGAACAAGGTCGAAGAAAACCCGCAGCTGCGCAAGTTCAAGGATCAGTTGCTGTTTGAAATTACCCCGGACGGCCTGCGTATCCAGATCATGGATGCCGCAAACCGGCCGATGTTTGATGTGGGCAGTGCAAGGCTCAAACCGTACTTCGAAGATATTTTGCTGGCCATGGCCGACACCATCAAGGCAGTACCCAACAAGGTCAGTATCAGCGGCCACACCGATGCCATGCCTTATGCGGGGGGCGGTGATTACGGCAATTGGGAGTTGTCGGCCAACCGTGCCAATGCAGCGCGGCGTGCGCTGGTGGCGGGCAGCTACCCGGAAGGGCAGATTGCGCGGGTGGTGGGTTATGCCTCGTCAGTGCTGTTCGACACGGCTAACCCCAATAATCCGGTCAACCGTCGTATCGACATTGTGGTGCTGAACAAAAAGGCCCAGCAGGCGATTGAAGGCGAGCAGGGTGCGGAGTCAGTCAAGCCCCAGGAACTGCCCAAGGCGCCAGTTGACCCGATCAAGCTGCCCGCCGACAAACAGCCACTGCCGATGCATGAAGAACGGCAGAAGCTGAATCTGTTTGACGACCCGCCGCCCTCACCCTAACCCTCTCCCAGAGGGAGAGGGGACTGAGCGCACGCGGCTTCAAGAACACTGATAATTTGCCCCCTCTCCCTCCGGGAGAGGGCTGGGGTGAGGGGGCTTCTGGCCTGAATCAGTAACTCGACTCAGGCAAGCTGGCAATGATCGAGCGATAGCTGTTCATGCGCTGTTGCTGCACGCGGCCATCTTCCAGGGCCATCAGCAATGCACAGCCCGGCTCGCGGTCATGCTTGCAGTCGCGGAAGCGGCAACGGCCGATCAGGTCGTTGAACTCGATAAACCCCGCCTCGACATCGGCACGGCTGACGTGGCCCAGGCCGAACTCACGAATACCCGGGGAGTCGATCAGATCGCCGCCGCCCGGGAAGTGGAACAAGCGCGCCGTGGTCGTGGTGTGCGTACCCTGGCCGGAAATCTCCGACAGCGGCCCGACCCGAAGGTTGACCTCAGGCAGCAGGCTGTTGACCAGGGACGACTTGCCAACGCCCGACTGACCCACAAACACACTGATATGGCCGTCCAGTTGCGCTTGCAACTGCTGCATGCCATCGCCGTGATGGGCCGACACTTCCAGCACCGGATAACCCAGTTGACGATAAACCCCCAGCAACGCATTCAGCGCGGGTGCGTTCTGCTCGTCGATCAGGTCAGCCTTGTTGAGCAGCAACAGCGGGCGAATCCCGGCGTGCTCGGCAGCGACGAGATAGCGGTCGATCAGGTTGGCGTGCGGCTCGGGCATGGGTGCGAACACAATCACGATCATGTCGACGTTGGCTGCAACCGGCTTGAGCTGACCACGGCTGTCCGGGCGGCATAGCTCGGTCTTGCGCGGCAACTGGGCGACGATAACGCCGATGCCCTGATTGCCGGCGCGCCACACAACCGTGTCACCGGTTACCAGAGCGGGCAGGTTGGCGCGCAGGTGGCAACGGAACATCTGGCCTTTGAGCTCACCTTCCTGGGCTTCGACTTCGACCTGCACACCAAAGTGCGCGATCACCAGGCCAAGTTGCTCGGGGCCTAAATCGCCGCCTTCAAGCGCTTCGACGGCACTGGATTCGCGTTTGGCGGCGCGGGCAGCGCGCTCGCCCTGGATCTTTTCGATGCGCCAATTCTGACGACGGTTGAGCTGGCGTTTGGCCATGGGTGTTCCGTGTTGATAAAACGATAAGAAGGGTAAAACGCCGGGGAGTTTAGCACGAGGGCCGCGTGCCTAAGCTAAACTGCGCACCTAAGCACTGGAGGCCATTATGCAAAACGCGCAGAACCTGATCTGGATCGACCTGGAAATGACCGGTCTGGACCCTGACAACGACGTCATTATTGAAATGGCCACCATCGTTACCGACAGCAACCTCAATACCCTGGCTGAAGGCCCGGTCATCGCCATCCACCATAGTGATGCCGTGCTGGCGCGCATGGACGAGTGGAATACCCGTACTCATGGCGGCAGCGGCCTGACCCAGCGGGTCAAGGACAGCACCACTACTATGGCCGAAGCCGAAGCGCAGACCATCGCGTTTCTTGAGCAGTGGGTACCCAAAGGCAAATCGCCGATCTGCGGCAACAGTATCTGCCAGGACCGCCGCTTCCTGTACACCCATATGAAAGCGCTGGAAAGCTACTTCCACTATCGCAACCTGGACGTTTCGACGCTCAAGGAACTGGTTGCACGCTGGGCGCCGGAAGTACGCGACAGCCTGGTGAAAAAGGGTACGCATCTGGCGCTGGACGACATTCGCGAGTCGATTGCCGAGCTGCAACACTACCGCAAGCATTTCATCAAATTCTAAGCTGCCGTTGATCCCCCTGTGGCAGCGGGCTTGCTCGCGATGCAAGCGACTCGGTACATCTACCGAACCGCAGCGAAGCCGTCGCGAGCAAGCCCGCTCCCACAAAGAACAGTATTTGTTGCCCGCTTTTGGTGCCAATGCCAACTGAGAGTAGACTGCGCGCCTTCTTGCAAGGATCGCTGCCATGTTGCTGATGCTTTATTTAGTTGCCATTACTGCCGAAGCCATGACCGGCGCGCTGTCTGCCGGGCGTCGGGGCATGGACTGGTTCGGTGTGGTGCTGATCGCCTGCGTCACCGCGCTAGGCGGCGGTTCGGTGCGTGACGTCCTGTTGGGGCACTACCCGCTGACGTGGGTCAAACACCCGGAATACCTGGTACTGACCACGTTCGCTGCATTGGTGACGATCTTTATCGCGCCCTTGATGCGTCATCTGCGCTCGCTGTTTCTGGTGCTTGATGCCCTGGGGCTGGTAGCGTTTACCCTGATCGGCTGCATGACCGCGCTGGAGATGGGTCAGGGCATGCTGGTGGCTTCGGTGAGCGGAGTGATTACCGGGGTCTTTGGCGGCATCCTTCGTGACATCTTCTGCAATGACATCCCGCTGATCTTCCGTCGTGAGCTGTATGCCAGCGTTTCGTTTGCTGCGGCGTGGTGTTTCTTGTTGTGTACTTATCTGGAAATGCCCAACGAACAGGCGATTTTCGTCACCTTGTTCGGCGGGCTGCTGCTGCGTTTGCTGGCGATCCGCTTTAACTGGGAAATGCCCAAGTTCGTTTATAACGACGAGCATTAAGCAACTGTGGCCGCGGGCTTGGCTCAGGCCCGCTTGGCGTGTTGTGTCAGCGCCCACTCCACATGCTCGCGCACCAGCTCCGACGGGTAATCACGCCGCGCATTCAGGGCTTCCAGCACCGGGATCGTCGATGGCGCATTGCCCAGGCCTACCGCCAGGTTGCGCAGCCAGCGTTCGTACCCGGCCCGGCGCAGCGGCGAGCCTTCGGTGCTGCTCAGGAATTTGTCTTCATCCCACATAAACAGCTCGGCCAAGCCGGCATTGTCCAGGTTATGCCGTGGCTTGAAGTCCCCTTCTGCGGTGGTGCGGGCAAAACGGTTCCAGGGGCAGACGATCTGGCAGTCATCGCAACCGAATACCCGATTGCCGATCATCGAGCGCAATTCTTCAGGGATCGCGGTTTTCAGCTCGATGGTCAGGTACGAAATGCATTTGCGCGCATCCAGCACATAAGGCCCGACAAAGGCATTGGTGGGGCAGATGTCCAGGCAGGCGGTGCAGCGCCCGCAGTGTTCGGTTTCGTGGGGGGCGTCGACCGGTAGCGGTAAATCGACAAACAGCTCGCTCAGGAAGAAGTAGCTGCCCGCCTTGCGATTGAGCACCAGGGTGTTCTTGCCGATCCAGCCCAGACCCGCCTGTTGCGCGATGGCCTTTTCCAGTACCGGGGCGCTGTCGACAAAGGCGCGGAAGCCAAACGGGCCAATGTCCTTCTGGATGCGGTCGGCCAGTTGTTGCACGCGCTTGCGGATCAGCTTGTGATAATCGCGGCCCAGGGCATAACGTGAAACGTAGGCTTTTTCCGGTTGGGCCAGCAGCTGCGCCATATGGGTGTCACCGGGCAGGTAGTCCATGCGCAGGGAAATCACGCGCACTGTGCCGGGCACCAGCTCTTGCGGGTGTGAACGCTTGCTGCCGTGGGCGGCCATGTAGTCCATGTCGCCGTGGTAGCCGGCTTCCAGCCAGCGTTGCAGATGGTGTTCGTGTTCTCCCAGGTCGAGGCCGGCAATGGCGACTTGTTGAAAGCCCAACTCGCGGCCCCATTCCTTGATGGACCGGGCGAGAGCGGGGAGGTCGGCAGTAATAGCAGGCATGGGACAAGAGAAACCGGAGCTGAGATGCGTATAATTCTGCCAGACATCGGAGCCAAACACGCATGCCGCAGACCAAACACCTGTTAGCCGACCCCCAAGCCCTTAGCGCAGACAATCTGGCGCCACTACCTCGACGAGCCCCGAGCGCCCATAAAGGCCAGTTCGGGCATGTGCTGCTGGTGGGTGGCGATCGCGGATTTGGCGGCTCGATTACCCTCAGCGCCCAGGCTGCACTACGCTGTGGCGCTGGCCTGGTATCACTGGCCACGCGCCCCGAACACGTGCCTGCTGCGCTGGTGCGGGTGCCCGAGGTGATGGTGCTCGGCGTATCGTCGGCCAACCAGTTGATGGGCGTACTGGCGCAGGCTTCGGTGGTCGTGGTGGGACCGGGTTTGGGGCAGGCGCCCTGGGGGCGCAGTCTGTTGTCGGCCGCGGCACAGGCAAAAATGCCGCAGGTGTGGGATGCCGATGCGCTTAATTTGTTGTCCAACGCAGTCATCACGCTGGCACCAGGGTCGGTGATGACCCCGCACCCGGGTGAAGCCGCACGCTTGCTGGGTATCAGCACCGGGCAGGTACAGGCCGATCGACCGGCTGCGGCCAGGGCGTTGGTTAAAAAATACTCAGCAGTGTGCGTCCTTAAAGGTGCAGGCAGTCTGATTGCAGGGCTCAATGGCGAGTTGGCCATTTGCAGTCACGGCCATCCGGCAATGGCTACGGCCGGTCTTGGGGATGTGCTGGCAGGCGTGATCGGCGCGCTGCTGGCTCAGGGGTTGGGCGCTTATGACGCCGCATGCCTGGCGGTGTGGCTGCATGCCCGCGCCGGTGAGCAACAAGGACAATTGGGCCGTGGGCTGGCGGCCAGTGATTTGATTCCAGCCATTCGTCAGTTGTTGGAGGAACACGCACCGTGCACGAAATAACACTGCAACTGGCCGACGAAGAGGCCATGACCGCATTTGGCGCGCGCCTGGCCACTGTCACTCAAGGTCATGGCCTGATTTTTCTCGACGGCGACCTGGGTATGGGTAAAACCACCCTGTCACGTGGCCTGATTCGCGGCCTTGGTCACACGGGTTCGGTCAAAAGCCCGACCTTCACATTGGTCGAGCCCTACGAGATTGGCGATATTCGGGCCTTCCACTTTGACCTGTATCGGCTGGTCGACCCGGAAGAGCTGGAATATATGGGGATTCGCGATTATTTCGACGAAGACGCCCTATGCTTGATCGAGTGGCCCGATAAAGGTGCAGGCTTTTTGCCAAAGCCTGACCTGACCATTACCATTAGGCCGCATAACACCGGGCGTTTGCTGACGCTGACGCCCCAAGGTTCTCGTGGCGAGTCTTGGTGTGCCGCATTGGCGCCGGAATACAAATAATGATGGGGTTTGGTATGCGCTTTCGCGCGTTAGCAAGTGTGGTGGGTGTGTTGCTCAGTGTCATGGCATTCAATGCTGTGGCCGCAACCCAGGTCAAGAGCGTGCGTCTATGGCGGGCGCCGGACAACACTCGACTGGTTTTTGATCTTACCGGGCCGGTGCAGCACAGTGTGTTTACGCTGACTGCACCTGATCGTCTGGTCATCGACATCAATGGCGCGACCCTGGGCGGGCCGCTGAATGTGCAAACAGCCAATACGCCAATCACCAGCATGCGCTCGGCGCAGCGTACCCCCACCGACCTGCGCGTGGTTATCGACCTGAAAAAGGCCGTGACCCCGAAAAGTTTCGTTCTGGCGCCCAATGCCCAGTACGGCAACCGCCTGGTGGTCGACCTGTATGACCAGGGCGCCGATCTGGCGCCAAGCCTGCCGGCCACCAACGTGGCAACGGTGCCGGTGGTGCCGGTGACGCCCGCGCAACCCGACGTTAAATTGCCGCCGATCCCGAGCGGTAAACGCAGCGTGGTGGTGGTGATCGATGCCGGCCACGGCGGTGAAGACCCGGGGGCCTCGGGCTCGGCTGGCCAGCGTGAAAAAGATGTGGTGTTGGCGATTGCCAAAGAACTGCAGCGCCAGATCAACGGCATGAAAGGCTTCAGGGCCGAGCTGACGCGTACCGGCGACTACTTTATCCCGCTGCGTGGCCGCACCGAAATCGCCCGCAAGAAAGGCGCCGACCTGTTTGTCTCGATCCACGCCGATGCTGCACCGTCCAAGGCTGCCTTTGGTGCTTCGGTGTTTGCCCTGTCTGAACGCGGCGCGACTTCCGAGACGGCGCGCTGGCTGGCCGACAGCGAAAACCGCTCCGACCTGATCGGTGGCGCAGGCAACGTCAGCCTCGATGACAAGGACCGCATGCTGGCGGGTGTATTGCTTGACCTGTCGATGACCGCGTCGCTGACCTCCAGCCTCAACGTCGGGCAAAAAGTGCTGAGCAACATAGGTCGGGTCACCCCGCTGCACAAGCAGCGCGTGGAGCAGGCCGGGTTTATGGTGCTGAAGTCGCCGGACATTCCGTCGATTCTCGTCGAGACCGGGTTTATCTCGAACTCCAACGAAGCGTCCAAGCTGGCTTCGAGCAGTCACCAGCAAGCGCTGGCCCGTTCGATCAGCAGCGGCGTACGCCAGTTCTTCCAGCAAAATCCGCCGCCGGGCACTTATATCGCCTGGCTGCGTGACACCGGCAAAATCGCCCAGGGTGCCCGCGAACACACGGTTCGCCCCGGCGAAACCCTGGCGATGATCGCTGTACGCTATCAAGTGGGCGTGGCGACATTGCGCTCGAGCAACAGCCTGAAAACCGATGAGCTGAAGGTCGGCCAGAACCTGAATATTCCGGCAACTGCCCTGGCGGCACAGTAATGAGTGATGAAGCATTGAGCAGCAGCGCGCGGATTGAATTGCTCAGCCCGCGCCTGGCCAACCAGATCGCTGCGGGCGAAGTAGTTGAACGCCCGGCTTCGGTGATCAAGGAACTGCTGGAAAACAGCCTCGATTCAGGTGCCAAGCGCATTGATGTGGACGTGGAGCAGGCCGGGATCAAGCTGCTGCGGGTACGTGACGATGGCAGCGGAATTTCCAGCGACGACTTGCCGTTGGCGCTGGCCCGTCACGCCACCAGCAAGATTCGTGATCTGGAAGACCTTGAGCGGGTGATGAGCCTGGGCTTTCGCGGTGAGGCGCTGGCTTCCATCAGTTCCGTGGCGCGCCTGACCCTGACCTCGCGCACCCGTGGTGCCGATCAGGCCTGGCAGGTCGAGACCGAAGGCCGCGACATGGCGCCCCGGGTTCAGCCGGCTGCGCATCCGGTGGGCACCTCGGTTGAAGTGCGCGACCTGTTTTTCAACACCCCGGCACGGCGCAAATTTCTCAAAACCGAAAAGACCGAATTCGATCACCTGCAGGAAGTGATCAAGCGCCTGGCGCTGGCACGTTTTGATGTGGCGTTCAATTTGCGCCACAACGGCAAGTCCATCCTCAACCTGCACGAAGCCCGCGACGATACTGCCCGCGCCCGGCGTGTGGCGGCCGTGTGCGGCTCCGCGTTCCTGGAACAGGCAATGCCCATCGAGGTTGAACGCAATGGTTTGCACCTGTGGGGCTGGGTCGGTTTGCCGACTTTTTCCCGCAGTCAGGCGGACTTGCAGTACTTCTATGTCAATGGCCGCGCAGTACGCGACAAACTGGTGGCCCATGCGGTGCGCCAGGCGTATCGCGATGTGCTGTTCAATGGTCGCCACCCGACCTTTGTGCTGTTCTTTGAGGTCGACCCCTCGGTGGTCGACGTCAACGTACACCCGACCAAGCACGAAGTACGCTTCCGTGACGGGCGCATGGTGCATGATTTCCTCTATGGCACTTTGCACCGTGCTCTGGGTGACGTTCGTCCCGAAGACCAACTGGCCGCACCAGCGCCGGTGCCCGGGGCCGAGCGCCCGACGGGGCTGGATGCTGGCGAATTCGGCCCGCAGGGTGAAATGCGTCTGGCGGCTAATGTGCTGGAGCAGCCGCAGTCGGCCCCGTCACCGCATGTGGCAGGTTCGGGCGCTGGTGCGGGCTATCAGTACCAATACCGTCCGCAGTCCTCCGCGCCCCCGGTGCCCGTCGAAGAAGCGCGCAATGCCTATCGCGAGTTTTTCGCACCATTGCCTGAGGCCAATGCCGCGCCTCTGCCGGACGGGCAAGGTGATATTCCGCCGCTCGGCTTTGCTCTGGCCCAGCTCAAGGGCATTTATATCCTCGCGGAAAACGCCCAGGGGTTGGTGCTGGTGGATATGCACGCGGCCCATGAGCGGATCATGTATGAGCGTCTGAAAATCGCCATGGCCAGTGAAGGCCTGAGTGGTCAGCCGCTGCTGGTGCCGGAATCGATTGCGGTCAGCCAGCGGGAAGCCGATTGCGCCGAAGAACACGCCGAGTGGTTCCAGCGCCTGGGCTTCGAGTTGCAGCGCCTTGGCCCGGAAACCCTGGCCATCCGCCAGATCCCGGCCCTGCTCAAGCAGGCCGAGGCCCAGCGACTGGTTCACGACGTACTGGCCGACCTGATGGAATACGGCACCAGTGACCGGATCCAGGCGCACCTCAACGAGCTGCTCGGCACCATGGCCTGCCACGGTGCGATCCGCGCCAATCGCCGTTTGGCGATCCCGGAAATGAACGGTCTGTTGCGTGACATGGAAAACACCGAGCGCAGCGGTCAGTGCAATCATGGTCGTCCCACCTGGACCCAAATGGGCCTGGACGACTTGGACAAACTCTTTTTGCGCGGTCGCTGATGACAGGTTCCAACGCTTTACCCCCGGCTATTTTCCTGATGGGGCCGACGGCCGCCGGCAAGACCGACCTGGCCATCGAGCTGAGCAAGGTGCTGCCGTGCGAGCTGATCAGTGTTGACTCGGCGCTGGTCTATCGCGGCATGGACATCGGCACTGCCAAGCCGTCGAAAGAAATTCTGGCGGCTCACCCGCATCAGTTGATCGACATTCTCGACCCGGCCGAGAGCTATTCGGCGGCCGATTTTCGTCGCGATGCGCTCAAGGCCATGGCCGAGATCACGGCGCGAGGCAATATCCCGCTGCTGGTGGGCGGCACCATGCTCTATTACAAGGCACTGATTGACGGCCTGGCCGACATGCCTCCGGCGGACCCCGAGGTGCGCGCGCAGCTTGAAGAAGAGGCGCAGCGCCTTGGCTGGCAGGCCCTGCACGATCAGTTGGCAGCCATAGATCCGGAGTCTGCCGCGCGAATTCACCCCAATGATCCGCAGCGTCTGACCCGGGCGCTTGAGGTTTATCGGGTCAGCGGCATGAGCGTGACGGCCCATCGGCAAAAACAATCTGAACAAACGACTAAAGCAGCGGCTTCTGGGCACAGCCAATTGCCCTATACTGTCGCGAATCTGGCCATCGCTCCGGCGAACCGTCAGGTGCTGCATGAGCGAATTGCACTAAGATTCGGGCAGATGCTGGAACAGGGGTTCATTGACGAGGTCATAAACCTGCGCAACAGAAGTGACCTGCATGCCGGGTTGCCGTCTATACGTGCAGTGGGTTACCGCCAAGTCTGGGACTACCTCGACGGTAAGCTGACAGCGGCCGAGATGCAGGAGCGCGGCATCATAGCCACGCGCCAGTTGGCCAAGCGCCAGTTCACCTGGTTGCGCAGCTGGAATGATTTGCATTGGCTTGACAGTCTGGACTGCGACAATCTGCCACGAGCCTTGAAATACCTGGAATCGGTCTCCATATTGAGCTGAGTCTTGGCAAATGCCGTCTATCCTATGGATGTGGCGACAGCGGTCATCTAATTTTTGTTTCTATTTTTTATCCTTACAGGAGTGCGGCATATGTCAAAAGGGCATTCGCTACAAGACCCTTACTTGAATACTTTGCGTAAAGAGAAGGTTGGCGTTTCCATCTATCTGGTCAACGGGATCAAGCTGCAGGGGACCATCGAGTCTTTCGACCAGTTCGTGATCCTGCTGAAAAACACCGTCAGCCAAATGGTTTACAAGCACGCAATTTCGACAGTCGTACCAGTACGTCCAATTCGTCTGCCTAGCGCAACCGAATCGGATCTGGCAGACGCTGAACCAGGTAATGCCTAAATAGGAGCATCCTTTGTTCTTTGAGCGCCACGGTGGTGGTGAGCGAGCGATCCTCGTTCACTTGGAAGGACAGGACCCTGAGGCGCGCGAAGATCCGCAGGAGTTCCAGGAGTTAGCTGTGTCGGCTGGCGCCGATACCGTCGCGTTTTTTAACGTGCCGCGTCATCGGCCATCGGCCAAATACCTGATTGGCAGTGGCAAGGTCGAGGAGTTGCGCGATCTGGTCAAGGCCGAGAAGGTCGACATCGTGATTTTCAATCACGTACTCACGCCCAGCCAGGAACGTAACCTCGAACGTGTTTTCGAGTGTCGCGTGCTTGACCGTACCGGGCTGATTCTCGATATCTTCGCTCAACGCGCCCGTACCCATGAGGGTAAGCTGCAAGTCGAACTGGCTCAGCTTGACCACATGAGCACGCGTCTTGTACGCGGCTGGACTCACCTTGAGCGTCAAGGTGGCGGCATTGGCATGCGCGGGCCGGGTGAAACCCAGCTCGAAACCGACCGCCGACTGTTGCGTGTGCGCATCAGCCAGATCAAAGCCCGTCTGAAAAAAGTCCGCAGTCAACGCGAGCAGTCCCGTAGAGGGCGTCAACGCGCCGATATTCCTACAGTGTCGCTGGTGGGCTATACCAACGCCGGTAAATCCACGCTGTTCAACAAGGTCACCGGCTCTGACGTCTTTGCCGCCGACCAGTTGTTCGCCACGCTAGACCCGACCCTGCGCCGCCTTGATCTGGGCGACCTGGGGCCGATCGTGCTGGCCGACACCGTGGGCTTTATTCGTCATCTTCCGCACAAGCTAGTTGAAGCATTCCGGTCTACGCTCGAAGAGTCGAGCAATTCCGATCTGCTGCTGCATGTGATCGATGCGCACGAGCCTGAGCGCATGGCGCAGATCGAGCAGGTGATGGTGGTACTGGGCGAAATCGGTGCGCAGGACTTGCCGATTCTCGAGGTCTACAACAAAATCGATTTGCTTGAAGGTGTCGAGCCGCAGATCCAGCGTGATGCCGATGGCAAGCCGCAGCGGGTCTGGTTGTCGGCCCGTGATGGTCAAGGGCTGGAGTTGCTTGAGCAGGCCATCGCCGAGTTGCTGGGCAATGATTTGTTCGTGGGCACCTTGCGCTTGCCGCAACGTTTTGCTCGACTGCGTGCACAGTTCTTCGAACTGGGGGTTGTGCAAAAAGAACAGCATGACGATGAGGGCTCCAGTCTGTTGGACGTACGCCTGCCGCGATCCGAGCTCAATCGCTTGGTCAGCCGCGAAGGGATGCAGCCGCTGGAATTCATCGAAGAACACACTTTGCAATAAAAGCCTCGCAAAGCGGTCGTGCCGCTGTGATAGGCATTCTGTAGCATTGGTCGGCGCGCCGTGGGCGCGTCTTTGCTTTATCAGATGGAGAGCGCTATGGCTTGGAATGAGCCGGGTGGCAACTCGAACAATCAAGATCCTTGGGGTGGCAAACGCCCTAAAAATGGCGACCGCAAGGGGCCACCAGATCTCGACGAGGCCTTCCGAAAGCTGCAGGAAAGCCTGAATGGGTTGTTCGGTGGTGGGAAAAAACGTACTGGCGGCAGCGGCAGTGAGGGTGGTTCGAATGGCAAGGGCGCCGGCTACGGTCTGCTCGGCATCGGCCTCGTCGTGCTGGCGGCTGCCTGGCTTTACAGCGCCGTGTATGTAGTCGATGAGCAGGAGCAAGCCGTGGTGCTGCGCCTGGGCAAGTACTACGACACCGTTGGGCCGGGCCTGAATATCTACTTCCCGCCGTTCGACAAAAAGTACATGGAGAACGTGACGCGTGAGCGTGCGTACACCAAGCAGGGTCAAATGCTGACTGAAGACGAAAACATCGTCGAAGTGCCGCTGACCGTGCAGTACAAGATCAGCAACCTGCGCGACTTCGTGCTGAATGTTGATCAACCGGAAGTCAGCTTGCAGCAGGCGACCGACAGCGCCTTGCGTCACGTCGTGGGTTCCACGTCGATGGATCAGGTGCTGACCGAAGGCCGTGAGCAAATGGCCGTGGAAATCAAGGAACGCCTGCAGCGTTTCCTCGATACCTACAAGACCGGTATCACCGTGACCCAGGTCAACGTACAGAACGCAGCCGCACCGCGTGAAGTACAGGAAGCCTTCGATGACGTGATCCGTGCCCGAGAAGACGAGCAGCGTGCCCGCAACCAGGCCGAAAGCTATGCCAACGGCGTTGTACCGGAAGCACGTGGTCAGGCCCAGCGCATCATCGAAGATGCCAACGGCTACCGTGATGAAGTGGTTTCCCGCGCCAAGGGTGAGGCTGACCGCTTTACCAAACTGGTTGCCGAGTACCGCAAAAATCCTGAAGTGACCCGCGACCGTCTGTATCTGGACACCATGCAGGAAGTCTTCAGCAACACCAGCAAGGTACTCGTGACCGGTAACAAAAACGGCCAGAGCAACCTGCTTTACTTGCCGTTGGACAAAATGATCGAAGGCCGTAATGGCAGCACCCCGGCAACGGGTTCGGCAGCCGCAGCGAGCAATACTGATTCCGGCTCGCACGTCAGCACGGATCTGCCGCCACAACCGCGCACCAGGGAGAGCCGCTGATGAGCAATAAATCGCTGGTTGCCCTTATTGTTGCTGTTGTCGTGGGGATCGTTGCCTGGAACAGCTTCTACATCGTCTCGCAAACCGAGCGTGCGGTACTGCTGCGCTTTGGCCGTGTGGTCCAGGCTGACGTTCAGCCGGGCCTGCATGTGAAGATTCCTTACGTCAACCAGGTGCGCAAGTTCGACGCCCGCCTGATGACGCTGGACGCGCCGACTCAGCGTTTCCTGACGCTGGAAAAGAAAGCGGTCATGGTTGATGCCTTCGCCAAGTGGCGTGTGAAAGATGCCGAGCGCTTCTACACCGCAACTTCGGGCATGAAACAGATTGCTGACGAACGTCTGTCGCGTCGTCTGGAATCCGGTCTGCGTGACCAGTTCGGCAAGCGCACCCTGCACGAAGTAGTGTCGGGTGAGCGTGATGCGTTGATGGCTGACATCACTGCATCGTTGAACAAAATGGCTGAAAAAGAGCTGGGCATTGAAGTGGTCGACGTTCGCGTCAAGGCCATCGACCTGCCAAAAGAAGTAAACCGCAGCGTTTTCGAACGTATGAGCACCGAACGTGAGCGTGAAGCACGCGAGCATCGGGCCAAGGGTAACGAACTGGCAGAAGGCATTCGTGCTGACGCCGACCGTCAACGTCGTGTTCTGCTGGCTGAAGCTTATCGTCAGTCCGAAGAAGCACGCGGTGATGGCGATGCCCAGGCAGCTTCGATCTACTCCAAGGCTTATGGCCAGGATCAGGAGTTCTACAAGTTCTATCGCAGCCTGCGCGCTTACCGCGAAAGCTTCGCGAGCAAGAACGATGTGCTGGTTCTGGACCCAAGCAGCGATTTCTTCCGCTACCTGGAAAAATCCAAGCCTTCGCAGCAGTAAAAGCGCTTCAAGCCTGTGGGAGCAGGCTTGCTCGCGATGCAAGCAACTCGGTCTGTCTGCTAAATCGAGTTGATGCCATCGCGAGCAAGCCCGCTCCCACACTGTTTTCAGAAGGGTTGGCATGTTCATCACAGGCCCTGATTCACTCCGCTTGGCGGTCAAATGGCCTCGCAGGGTGATCCTTTTAGAAAACGGGTGTATGATGCGGCAGCCGGGAAATTCCCGGCTTTTTTGCGTCTGCATGTTTGATTGTCCGAATGGCTGTTACAGCATCGGCAGAATTTTCGAGGAATGTGCGAGCCTGTCGTTCAGGCTTTTTTGCTGTGCGCGTTCAAGACGCAGCCACGTTCTGCTTTACTCAAGGCTCGCCTGCTGGCTGGCCGCCCGGATCACAGGGGAATGGCGTAATGGCAACGGTAGACCGCTGGCTTTTGCCAGATGGCATCGAAGAAGTACTTCCACCTGAAGCTGCCCGCATTGAAGTGGCGCGCCGTCAGGTGTTGGATCTGTTCCAGAGCTGGGGCTATGAGTTCGTCGTGACCCCGCATATCGAATACCTGGAGTCCCTGCTGACAGGGGCTGGCCAGGACCTCGACTTGCGTACCTTCAAGGTGATTGACCCGCAAACGGGTCGCCAGATGGGTTTTCGTGCCGACATCACGCCGCAAGTGGCGCGTATCGATGCGCATACCCTGCGTCGTGAAGGCCCGAGCCGTCTGTGCTACGCCGGCAGCGTGCTGCATGCTCAACCGCGTGCACTGTCATCCTCGCGCAGCCCGATCCAGCTGGGCGCCGAGTTGTATGGCGATGCAAGCCCGAGCAGCGATGTTGAAGTGATCAGCCTGATGCTGGCCATGCTGCAACTGGCCGATGTGCCGGATGTGCACATGGACCTGGGGCATGTTGGTATTTACCGTGGTCTGGCCCGTGCGGCCAACCTGTCGGTTGAAGTGGAACAACAATTGTTCGACGCCCTGCAACGCAAGGCGATCGACGAAGTAACGGCCTTGACCCAAGGCTTGCCGGCCGATTTGGCGGGCATGCTGCAGGCCTTGGTTGGTTTGTGTGGCGGTCACGAAGTTCTGGCTGCTGCGCGCGAGCGTCTGGCCAAGGCTCCGGCTCAAGTGCTGGCAGCTCTGGACGACCTGGTGGCGATTGCCGAAGGGTTGTCTGTGCGTTTCCCGCAGTTGCCGTTGTACTTTGACCTGGGCGAGTTGCGTGGGTATCACTACCACACAGGTGTAGTGTTTGCGGTATTTGTACCGGGCGTTGGGGACTCCATCGCCCAAGGCGGTCGTTATGACGACATTGGTGCTGTTTTCGGGCGTGCCCGGCCGGCAACCGGCTTTTCGACCGATTTGAAAACCCTGGTGACCCTGGGGCGTGCGGAAGTCAAGTTGCCGTCTGGTGGTATCTGGATGCCAGACAGCACCGATGCGGCACTCTGGCAGCAGGTTTGCCAGCTTCGCAGTGAAGGCCAGCGTGTGGTTCAGGCGTTGCCTGGGCAACAGCAGGCTGGTGCCCTGGAGGCAGACTGCGACCGCCAATTGATTCAGCAGAATGGCCTGTGGCAAGTAGTGCCGCTGGTTTCTTGAGTTTTCCTGCCGGCGGCTGCCGGCACCAAGTTTGCGCGAATGAGGACAAGTGTTATGGGTAAGAATGTCGTAGTCCTGGGCACCCAATGGGGTGATGAGGGCAAAGGCAAGATCGTTGATCTGCTGACCGAACATGCTGCCGCTGTAGTGCGTTACCAAGGTGGCCACAACGCTGGCCACACGCTGGTAATCGACGGCGAAAAAACCGTATTGCACCTGATTCCGTCGGGCGTGTTGCGCGAAGGCGTGCAATGCCTGATCGGCAACGGTGTCGTGGTTGCTCCCGACGCCCTGCTGCGTGAAATCATCAAGCTGGAAGAGAAAGGCGTACCGGTGCGCGAGCGCCTGCGTATCAGCCCGTCCTGCCCGCTGATCCTGTCGTTCCACGTGGCGCTGGACCAGGCCCGTGAAAAAGCCCGTGGCGAGCTGAAGATCGGTACGACCGGTCGCGGTATCGGCCCGGCTTACGAAGACAAAGTTGCCCGTCGTGGCCTGCGTGTTGGCGACCTGCTGAACATGCCGCGCTTTGAAGCCAAACTGCGTGAACTGGTGGATTACCACAACTTCATGCTGGTTGGTTACTACAAAGAGCCGGCTATCGACTTCGACAAGACCCTGGCCGAGTGCAAGGAATACGCCGAGCTGCTCAAGCCGTTGATGCTGGACGTGACAGCCGAGCTGCACGACCTGCGTCGCGCTGGCAAGGACATCATGTTCGAAGGCGCCCAGGGTTCGTTGCTGGACATCGACCACGGTACCTACCCGTACGTGACCAGCTCCAACACCACCGCTGGCGGCGTTGCGACCGGTTCGGGCGTTGGCCCGATGTTCCTGGACTACATCCTGGGCATCACCAAGGCTTACACCACTCGCGTAGGTTCGGGCCCGTTCCCGACTGAGCTGTTCGACGACGTTGGCGCTCACCTGGCCAAGCAAGGTCACGAGTTCGGTGCTACCACCGGCCGTGCCCGTCGTTGCGGCTGGTTCGACGCCGTTATCCTGCGTCGCGCTATCGATGTGAACAGCATCTCGGGCATCTGCCTGACCAAGCTGGACGTACTCGACGGTCTGGAAACCATCAACATTTGCGTTGGTTACAAAGACGCAAACGGTGTTGATGTTGCACCGACCGACGCTGACAGCTACGTAGGCCTGCAGCCTGTGTACGAAGAAGTGCCGGGCTGGACTGAATCGACCGTGGGTGCCAAAACCCTGGAAGAGCTGCCAGCCAACGCTCGCGCTTACATCACGCGCGTAGAAGAGCTGATCGGCGCTCCGATCGACATCATTTCGACTGGCCCGGACCGCAACGAGACCATCGTTCTGCGTCACCCGTTCGCTTAAGTCGCTGTTGATGTAAAACAAAAGGCCCTTCGGGGCCTTTTGTCGTTTCTGCCTGTTGTGCGGCACGACCCTTGCTGTGAAAACCGTCAATAAGCGTGCTATCAAAATAATGGCACCTAAGTGGAGGGTTTTCCGTGTCTGCCGTTCTCTCACTGTTACAAAGCCGTCTGCTGCGGCCTGTATTCGTTACCCTAGGTATCGCTCTTTTGGTGCAGGTTTTGGTGGCTGTTGCACTGACACGGAGCACGGTGACGGCGTTGGAGTCTGATCTGGATGCGCGTCTGGGGGCAGACAGCCAAAAGCTCACCGCGGAACTGGAGCAGGCCGGGCGTGAAGTTAAAAGCAGCCTTGATGCGTTGTCTGCCAGCACCCGGCAGCGTTTGACCGCGGGCCTGGAGCCACGCTTGAAAGACGAGCAAATGCAGCTCAGGCAATCGCTGGAGAAGAACCTGCAGGACTCGGCCAACGACATGGCGCAACTGCTGGCAGCTGTAGCGCCGCGTGCCATATGGGATAGCGACGTGCCCACGCTGTCCGATTTCGCCCGACGCGCTCAACGTAATCCTAATGTGTTATTCGTGGTGTACGACGATGCCACGGGGCAGCATCTGACCCGCTATCTCAATCGTGATAACCCGATCAACCAGGCGCTTTTGGCCAAGGGCAATGGCGAGCGGGCGCTGGATAAAGTCCTCGATGCAGCCCGTCATGATCCGTCGGTGTACTACCTCGAAGCCTCTATCAACCCCAATGGCGTCGAGATCGGCAAAGTGCTGATGGGGGTTTCCACCGCCTCGGTTGAGCAGGACCTGGCGGCCCTCGACCAGCGCTTTTCGACGTTGATAGCCAATAGCGGGCAACTGGTCGGCGAAAGCTTGCAAGGTGCTGCCAGCGACAGTTCGGCAGCACTGGGCGCGCGTCTGGAGTCGGCGCAGGCAGCGGCGGCGCAGATGCAGGCCAATACCGCGCAGACCGTGCGCGAGGCGGCGGACACCTTGCGCTGGCGTATTGGCATGGGGCTGGCGATTGTCGGATTTGGTGTGTTGCTGTTACTGGCGGTGGTGCTGGGGCGGCGGGTGGTCAACAAGTTGCTGCTGCTGATTGCCGCGCTGGATGACCTGGCCGCAGGCGAAGGCGATTTGACCAAGCGTGTAGGCCTGAACAGCAAGGATGAAATCGGCGATATGGCGGCGGCGGTTAACCGCTTTGTCGACAAGCTGCAGCCCATCGTGCGTGAGGCGGGTGATGTGGCGCAGCGCACCGGGGTCGAGATCGGTGTGATGACCTTGCGCAATGCCGGGGCCGATGCTGCCGCGCAGTTACAGCGCGATGAAGTAGCTCAGAGCCTGCATGCACTGTCGACCATGGCAGATGCAGCCCAGTCGGAAAGCCAGGCGATGCAGGCGGCGCTCCGGCAGGTGGTTGATATTCGTCAGGCTACTGATGAAAACACTCGCACCTCGGCCAAGGTCGGGGGGCTGATCGAGGCGCTGGCCGGACAGGTGGGCGAGGGAGCCAAGGTGATCGAGCGTCTGGCGCAGCAAAGTGAGCAGATTGAAGTGGTGCTGACGGTGATTCACGGCATCGCCGAGCAAACCAATCTGCTGGCTTTGAACGCGGCCATTGAAGCCGCGAGGGCGGGGGAGACTGGGCGTGGTTTTGCTGTGGTAGCCGATGAAGTGCGGGCTCTGGCCAGCAAAACCCAAAGCTCTACCGGTGATATTCAGGCGCATATCGTGGCCTTGCAGCAGGGAGCCAGGGAAGCCGTGGCGGCCATTGGCCTGGCGGGGCGTCAGGCCGATGAGGGCCTGGCGGTGCTGCGCGGCAGCGTGCAGTTGCAAAAGACCATGCAGGTATCGGTCGAGCAGGTGCATAGCGCGATTGGTGATGCGACCAAAGCTGCCGAGCATCAGGCGCAAGGAGCGTATGCGGTGCGTGGGCGGGTGGAAGTGATCCATGCCCAGGCCGAGCGTGCGGCCGAGGCGGTGACCCAGACCACGGCCAGCGGCAAGGTGCTGGACGGGTTGGCGGCGCAGCTCAAGGCGAGTCTTGGGCAGTTCCGGGCGTAGAGAAGCGGGGCTGCCCCTGTGGGAGCGGGCTTGCTCGCGATGCGGGCAGCGCGGTGTATCTGCATGCCCCCGTCGATGCCATCGCGGGCAAGCCCGCTCCCACACGGGGTATGCTGGATCCGCTGTCAGCGGCTCAAATACATCCTGGTGGTGAGCAAGTACACCGGCAGCCCCGACACCAGAATCAACAACGCCGCATAAGGCGCCGCTGCCGCAAACTCGATATTCGAAGTATGCGACCACACTTGTGTTGCCAGGGTGTTCAGCCCGGTCGGACTCAGTAGCAAGGTGGCGGTCAATTCCTTCATCGCATCCAGAAACACCAGGGCAAAGGCCGCCCCCAGCGCGGGGAAGATAATCGGCAGGGTCACCCGGCAAAATGCCGTAAACGAAGTGGCGCCCAGGGTCCGTGCTGCTTCTTCCAGTTGCGGAGCCGCCTTGTTCAGCGCCGTGCGGATGGGTGCCTGTGCCAGTGGCAAAAACAGCAGCGCATAGGCAATCAGCAGCAATGCCGAAGTCTGGTACAGCGCCGGCACATAATGCAGGGCGAAGTAGACCAGCGCCAAGGCAATCACCAGCCCGGGCAGTGCATGTAACAGATATGGCAAACGCTCCGCCCAGATGGCCAGCGGGCCTTTGTAGCGCACCACCAGCAATCCGACCGGCACAGCCAGCACCAGGCACAGCGCCGCACCGCCCAGGGCCAGTGACAGCGACGAGAACAGAGCCTCGCCAATCTCGGCCAGCGGGAATGCTGCCGAGCTGCCCTTGATCAGCCAGTACGCCAGCATGCCCAGCGGGATGCCGCTGCCAATCACCGCCAGCGCCAGGCAATACAGTTGCCCCGGTAGCGACCACTTGCCCAGGTTCACTTGTTCCGCATGCCGTGCAGCGCCCTGGCCGATACGAATATGCCGGCCTTTGCCACGAACCTTAAGTTCCAGCCATAACAGGCTCAGGCACATCACCAGCAGCACCGCAGACAGCATCGCCGCATTGGCATTGCTGAACTCCAGCTCGAACTGCTGATAAATGGCTGTGGTAAAGGTCTGCAGGCCGATGATCGACAGCGCGCCGAATTCCACCAGCATATGCAGGGCAATCAGCAACGAGCCGGCCAGCAGCGAAGGCCAGAGCAGTGGCAGGGTGATCTTGAAAAACACCCCCCAGCGGTTCTGCCCCAGGGTTCGAGCCGACTCTTCAAGGGCTGGGTCGAGGTTGCGCAGGGTCGCCGCCACCGGCAGAAAGATCAGCGGGTACTTGGACAGGCTCATCACCAGAATGGCACCGCCCAGGCCCTCGAAACTGGCGCTGAGCGATACCCAGGTAAAGCTGCTGACAAACGCCGGCACGGCAAATGGCAGGCACAGGATCACGCCCCACAGGCGCCGCCCCGCCAGGTTGCTGCGCTCCAGCAGCCAGGCCAGGCTCAGGCCGACCAGCGCGCAGGTCAGTGTGACGCCGATCATCAGCAGCAAGGTGTTGCGCATCAGGCCAAAGACATAAGGCCGCCACAACAGGTGCAGGGCTTCAGACCACCCGGCTTGCCAGGCCTTTGTGCCGACATACAACAGCGGCAACAGGCTCAGGCCCACCAGTAGCAGTACGGGCAACAACAGCCAGATCGAAGGCTTTTTGCGAGTGGGCGTAAAGCGTGCAGGTTGAGCGGCTGACAACATCAGAGCAGGCCTACATCACGTTCAAGGTCCAGTGCTTCTTCAGCGTTACCCAGGTCGGCAGGCGTCACTTTCGGCGGTTGCAGCTCTTCAAACGGTTTGAGGCCGCGTTCCGAGACCATGCCTTTGCGCATCGGGTATTCAGCGGTGGTGTTGGTGATAACGCGCTGACCTTCTTCACTGGCCATGTAAGCCAGCAGTTGCTGGGCTTCCTTGGGGTGTTTGCTGGCCTTGATCACGCCGGCGCTGGACACGGTGATCAAACCGCCCGCATCACCATCGGTGAAGTAGTGCAGTTTGGAATCCAGCTGGCCTTTTTCGCGTTGCAGGGCAAACCAGTAGTAGTTGTTGACCAGTACTGCGGCGACTTCACCGTTTTCTACGGCTTTGAGTGCCACCATGTTGTTGGTGTAGGTCTTGCCGAACGCACGCAGACCGGTCAGCCATTCTTCGGCGGCATCGCGCCCGTGCAGCTTGATGATTGCTACGGCCTGTTCCTGGAAGGCACCGCTGGTGGGTACAAAGCCGATCTTGCCTTGCCATTGCGGGTCAGCGAAATCCAGAACCGACTTGGGCAACTGGTCTTCGCTGATCTTTTTCGGGTTGAAGGCGACAACGCGGGTACGCGCAGTCACGCCGATCCAGGTGCCATTGGCGGCCACGTACTCTTTGGGCAGCGCTTGCAGGGTGCTGTCATCGGCCTTGGCCAGAAAGCCCTGTTCGCCCAGGCTGTTCAGAGGCGGCGACTCTTCGGCGTAGAACACGTCCGCAGGCGAGCGATCGCCTTCTTCCATGATCTGGCTGGCCAGCTGGTTGCTGCTGCCTTTGCGCACATTGACGTGAATGCCGGTCTTGGCTTCAAAGGCGGCAGCGAGGTTGTCGCCGACCTCTTTGTGCTGGCCGTTGTACAGGGTCAGCGTCACAGGATCGGCAGCGTAGGCGGCGGGAGCAAGCAGGGTCAGGCCAAGTGTTGCGATGGACAAACTGCGCAGTAGAAATGTCGCAAGCTGGGTATTTCGGAGCATCATTCGCTGGTTTCCTCGCTTGGGTACTACAAAACTTGTAACAATAATAAACGATATCGTTTCTCAAGTGCGCTTGACCCAGCGTCCAATTGCACCAGTGCGACGAAATGTGATGCTGCCGGCCTGTTCTGCTTTTGTGGGAGCGGGCTTACCCGCGATGGGTATGCTGCCGTTTTACCGGTACACCGTGTTGCCTGCATCGCGAGCAAGCCCGCTCCCACAAAGTCAGGCGCTGCCTACAGTGTGTCGAGAAAGCTGCGCAAGGCCCGCAGTTCGTCCTTGTCCATGTTCAGCGCCTTGAGCCGGTCGCTGGTGCGTGGGAACAACGGGTCGTTGACCTGTTGCGCGTTGGGGCGCGGGCGGGGCATGCCCATGTTGTAGAACGCCAGCGTGCCTTCCATGTTCACAAACAGGCCGTTGTGCATCCACGGTGCGGTTTTCATCACCAGGCGCAATGACGGCGTACGAAATGCCCCCACGTCTTCTGGTTTGCGCGTTACTTCGTAGCGCCCGAGGTCTTCGTATTTACGCCCGTAGTAACTCAGGCCGACGTTATGAAACTGCTCGTCGCTCAGCGCCGGGCCGAAGTGGCAGTTCATGCAGCGTGCCTTGGTGCGAAACAGATGCAGGCCATAGAGCTGCTCATCGCTCATGCGTTGCGGGCGCCCGCGCAGCAGTTGCTCGAAGGCGGTGTTGCGCGTGGCGCTGACCAGCGTGCGCTGAAAGGTGGCCAGGGCCTGGGCGGTTTGCTGTGGGGTGATCGGGCCTGGCCCGAAAACTTGTGCAAACTCCTCCCGGTAAGCGCTATCGGTATTGAGCCGTTGCAGCAGTTGCGGGATATCAAAGGCCATTTCCACCGGGTCGACGATGGGGTGCATGGCTTGCTGTTCCAGAGTGCCACCGCGCCCGTCCCAGAACAGCGCCGGGCTGTAGCCGCTCATTACCAGGCTGGGGGCATTGCGTCGGCCGCTCTGGCGGTCATGCCCGAACGAGACGCGGCGGCCATCGGCAAAGGCCATATCGGCTTCATGGCACGAAGCGCAGGCGATTTGCCCGGAGCGCGAGAGCTTGGGGTCGTTGAACAGTTTTTTGCCCAACTCGGCCTTGGCTTCGCTGAACGGGTTATCCGGCGGTGCGGGGGCGTGGCTGTCTCTTATACACATCT